>CAJXCR010000069.1 GCA_913051825.1 uncultured Halieaceae bacterium | reverse complement strand
TCTAGAGATTTTCAATTATCTGCAAGATGATCCCTTTAAGGTTGTATTAGGAGCTTCACTTGCAAGAAAACTAGGAGTGTTTCCGGGGGATTCTATACAAGTAACTGTCCCTCATATCTTAGCTACTCCATTAGGCTTGTTTCCAAGAATTAAATCGTTACAGGTAGTTGGATTATTCGAAATAGGCGCTCAACCCGATTCATATCAGAGCTATGTAAGTTTAGAAACTGCTCAGTTATTATTTGGATTGGGTTCAAAAGTGGATGGAGTACAGCTTTTGACAGATGATCTTTACAATGCGGCTTCGATACTGAGAGAACTAAAGATCAAAATCATTCCCGAATACCGCATTACTTCGTGGGAAGAGTCTCAAGGCTCTCTGTTTGCTGCTATTCGTATGGAGAAGATTTTGATTGCTATTATGCTGTTCAGTGTTATTTTCGTTGCAGCTTTCAATGTAGTATCTACCCTTGCAATCTCGGTGTCTGAGAAGAAAAGCGATATCGCTGTTTTCCGAACGATGGGCATGGAATCGAGTGGCGTGGCCGGTATTTTTGTAACATACGGAATGATTATTTCTCTTCTTGGAATTCTATTGGGTGTTGGTTTGGGAGTTATCTTATCATTAAATATCTCCTCTATAGTCAATGTCTTAGAGTCTTTCTTAAGAATAAAAATATTTGATCCGTCGGTGTATTTTATTAGTGAATTTCCTTCTAGATTA
Organism: uncultured Halieaceae bacterium; assembly: GCA_913051825.1. Lineage (GTDB taxonomy): Bacteria > Pseudomonadota > Gammaproteobacteria > Pseudomonadales > Halieaceae > CABYJX01. The sequence continues at coordinate 10,849 of CAJXCR010000069.1, read as the reverse complement.
ATGATGCTCGACATTTTTTTAGTGTCAGGCATGGCATTTCTCCTGAGTTTTTTAGCAACCTTGTATCCTTCTAATAGAGCAGCAAAAATTCTGCCTAGTGAGGTTTTGCGATATGAGTGACGAGGTGCTTAGAGGAGCTGATTTGCTAAAAAAATATAAGAGTGGAGAGCATGAATTGGAGGTGCTTAATGGCGTTCATTTTTCGCTTTCCTTTGGTGAAAAAGTAGCAATTCTTGGAGCATCGGGATCAGGGAAGTCCACATTGTTAAACATTTTAGCTGGATTGGATCAGCCAGATGAAGGAGAGGTTTGGTTATCTGGTGTTAGGTTGGCTGATTTAAATGAAAAAAAATTATGCAAATGGAGAAATGAGAGTCTTGGTTTTGTTTATCAATTTCATCATTTATTACCGGAGTTTAGTGCTCTAGAAAATGTCGCGATGCCATTAATAATCGGTGGACTAGGGGTGTCGCAAGCCAAGAATCGCGCCATTGAAATGCTTTCAAAAGTCAGCTTGTTATCGAGAAGCAAACATTTTCCTAGCCAGTTGTCAGGAGGGGAGAGACAACGTGTTGCAATCGCTAGAGCATTGGTAACCAACCCCGCTTGCGTATTGATGGATGAACCTACTGGGAACTTGGATGCTAAAGCGGGAATGCAAATTTTAGAGCTAATTGATGAGCTTAGTGATCTTAACACCGCTTTTGTGTTAGTCACTCACTCACTCAATGTTGCTGATCGAATGAATCGGACTTTCGAACTTAGCGATGGTTTATTGCAGGTTCGTAGCTCTTGAAATTTCGCCAAATCTTAAGTATCGCAACTCGATATGCATTCGGGTGGGGAAATGGTTATCTTTCGCCTTTTCTCTCAATTCTCTCTACTCTGGCTTTGATATTAGCGGTTTGTCTGTTGACTATCGTGCTCTCGATTATGAATGGTTTCGATAAAGAAATGAGAGAACGAATTCTTTGGTTTATACCTCATATTGTCGCTCATGAGGTTGTCATAAGTGACAAGCTTTCAGAGCGTCAGGTGAATATTTCTGGCCACCCAGAAATAGTAGAAGCTGAATATTTTAAAACAGTCGATGCGCTCATTTTTCACAAGAAGAGTGTAGAGACGACCTCTATTCTCGCCTTTAATTTTAAGGATTCTCAAGAGTCGCCAAGAATAACTAGAGCTTTGTCATCAAAGGACTTGTCAAGAATTGATTTTTCTGGAGATGGTTTTGTGATTGGAAAGTCTTTAGCTGACAGGTTAGGGGTATCAGTAGGTGATGAACTAACCTTTCTTGTTCCCAAGGTTGCGAGACATTTGCATGACGCCATATCTATGCGGTTGAGTGTTGAGGCTATCTTGTCTACAGGAACCCAAATAGATGAAGTCCTAGTCATACTATCTATAAACGAATTAACCAAACATGTACCTGAAGAAGCTATTAAATCAGGTTATCATATCTATATAAAAGATATCTTCGACGCGTCGAGAATTGCTCGAGAGTTGGAAAAAACATTAAATCCGAGTGCTGTTTTTATTAACACATGGTTTGATACCCACGGCAATCTCTACTCAGCAATACAGTTATCTAAAGATCTTGTCGGTATTTTGCTATTTTCGATTATTGCCATAGCAGCTTTTAATATTATTGCATCGCTTGTATTAATGGTGATGGATAAACGTTCTGGTATAGCCATTTTGCGCACATTGGGTGCTAGTTCAGCGGAGGTAGCGCAGGTATTTACTTTAATCGGTTTGCTAATTGGCATTGTTGGTGTGGTAATTGGTTCAATTATGGGCATTTTACTTAGCTGCAGTTTGCCAAGCATTGTTGAAACCTTAGAGATCCTGATTGGAACTAAATTCTTGAATACAGATGTATATCCTATTAATTTTGTTCCGGTGCATTTAGCACCTCTTGATATAGCGATTGTTGGAGGCAGTGCATTACTAATGTGCATTCTCGCGACTATATACCCCGCTATAAGTGCCTCGCGAATTCAACCAGCATCTGCACTTAAGTCACATGTGACTTGAAAATTTATTTAGCCCTATTCTGTGATCGACTCCTCCATCGGCGAGCTACATGAGTTCGCCAGATCATATTCATCGAGAAGTATCCTAGTGCACCGGCTGTTACGCCACATGTCAAACAGCCGAGTAATAGAGGCTTCCAGATTGATGCTGAAGTTCCAGCGAGCCATTGCCAATTTAATTCAAAATCGAATACCGTATCAGGGACTTGAAGAAGTAAAGCTCCCACACGATAGGAAAAATAGTACAACACTGGCATTGTAATAGGGTTGGAAACCCATATTAGAGTTAATGCTAAAGGGAGATTGCAGCGAAGCTGTAGTGCAAAAAATGCAGCTATCAGAGTTTGCCCAGGTGCAGGTACAAATGCAATCGAGAGACCTACAAAGATAGCCATAGAAATAGAATGGCGGTTAATATGCCAAAGGCTTGGACGATAGATCCACGTTCCCAGGCGTTCATGCAGTTTAATCTGTTTGATGCGCGCTCGAGTTGGTATTAGTTGCTTTAACTTTTTTCTTAACATGTAGTCTTATAAATTAATCTTGAACTTTAACCAGTTTATAATATCTTTTAGGTAGCCAAATATCTTCTACGGATGAAAAATTAATGCAAGGCCATAAAGTTAGAATGATTTTAAAATGCTACTATCTCAAAACAAAATTATTTTTACGATTTTAAAATATAATAGTATTTTGAAATTGTATGACTCTTGTTTTATAACGATATTATGATTTCGTATTATTGCTTCGATCCTGGATAGAGAATTACATAAGAATATTCATCGTGGAAGAAGAACTTAACTTAAAATCAAAATCTAATGATTTCCAGCACACTGATTTTGAGCTATATGTCAGGCTGTTGAAATATATTTATCCTTATCTATTGTTTTTTATACTTAGCATCATAGGCTTTATCTGCTATTCGATTGGGAACGTTCTTCTTGCTGACCTTATGCAATTTCTTCTCGATGCGCTTAATGGAGAGTTACAGGAAACGAAGGGAGTCGTATCTAATATAACCTATTCCATATTTTCTGTATCAGATCATTCAGGCTTAGACTATGCGCGAATTGCGGTTCCAGTGGCTGCAGTTTTCCTTGCTTTCTTTCGTTCAATGGGTTTTTTTTGCGGAACCTATTTCATGAATCATGTTTCCCGAGGTTTGATTCATGCTCTTAGATGTGAATTGTTCGACAAACTACTTTTGGCGCCTATCTCACAGTATGACGCTTCCAGTTCAGGTGAATTGGTTTCAAAAATAACTTTTAATGTTGAGCAAGTTAGCGAGTCAGTAAGCACTGCCCTAAAGATTATATTGCGAGACGGGCTTACCGTCATTGGCCTAGCATGTTACTTGCTGTATCTGAATTGGCAGTTGAGTCTCTTATTTTTCTGTGTGGCACCATTAATCGCTGGTGTAGTCGTGTTAGTTGGTAGATATTTTAGGAGATATAGTCGAAGAATACAGAAATCCATGGGAAGCGTGACACATCTTTCCAGCGAAGCGCTTCAGTCGCCCAGAGAGATTCGTCTTTTTGGCGGACAAGCCGACCAGTCAGATCGATTCCGTTCCGCTAGCGACTATAATAGAAAGCAAAGTTTGAAGCTGACTTTTGCAGAAGCTATCGCTACACCCGTTGTTCAGACACTACTTGCTTTTTCACTTTCCATATTAATTTGGTTTTCATTATCGCCAGAAATAATGAAAGATTTTAGTGTAGGCTCTCTCGTAGCGTTTTTAACTGCTGCTGGGTTAATCGGCAAACCGATTCGTTCTTTGTCAGGTATTCAGGTCATTGTGCAAAAAGGCCTTGCAGCTTGCGAAGATATTTTCTATCAACTCGATTTAGAGAGTGAGTTGAATTTAGGCAAGTACGTTACCAAAAGATCTAAAGGAGCAATCGCCCTTAAAAACGTATCTTTTAGATATCCAGGTTCAGCAAGTAGTGCTTTAGAAAATATTTCGTTAGAAATAAAGGCTGGTGAAACGATTGCGATTGTAGGTCCATCAGGCAGCGGGAAGACCACGTTAGTTCAACTGCTCGCTAGATTTTACGCACCCTCAACTGGAGAAATAACACTTGATGAAATTAATATAGAAGACTATTGCATTGAGAATTTTCGATCTCAAATATCAATGGTTTCTCAATCTGTGACTTTATTTAGAGATACTGTTTTTAATAATATCGCATTTGGCGAGCTTAAAGGCTCAAGTTCGGAAAAAGTTTTCATGGCAAGCAAGATGGCTAACTCAACTTCTTTTATAGATGCACTTCCAGATGGTTTTCAAACACAGTTAAGCGATGACGGAGAGAGTATAAGTGGCGGCCAGCGTCAACGGATCGCAATCTCTAGAGCTGTACTTAAGGACGCGCCAATATTTATCTTAGATGAAGCCACATCAGCTCTAGATAGCGAATCTGAATCCCTGATTCAAGAAGCACTAAATGTAATTATGAGCAATAGAACCAGCATCATAATTGCGCATAGGCTCTCCACTGTAGAAAAAGCGAACCGTATTTACGTTTTAAATGAAGGAAAAGTGATAGCAGTTGGAAATCATAGCGAACTACTTCAACAGCAAGGACTATATGCTCAGCTTTATAATAAGGACTTTAAGGATTGAAAGCCTTCAGTCAAAAATTGGTCGATAGTTGGAATAAGTCAGTCGGATTTTTTTGGATACTTTGGCCGATAGAAGTTTTTTATATACTTTTCATTAGTGCTCGTCGCGCCTTATACCGATTTAATATATTTCCTATTTATCGCGCGCCTTGCCCGGTAGTTATTGTTGGAAATATTACCGTGGGTGGCTCAGGCAAGACACCAGTAGTGATTGAACTAGCGAAAAAATTGCAGAGAAGGGGGCTGCGGGTTGGAGTAATCAGTAGAGGTTATGGTTCAAAGAGAAAGTCTCAGCCGTTAATCGTAAATAGTGACTCGAAACCTTTGGAATGTGGAGATGAGCCGCTTCTAATATTTAGTAAAGCAAATTGTCCGGTTGTTGTTCACAAGTCTCGTAGTCGAGCAGCTGAATTGTTGATTAATAATTTTCAACCGGATCTGGTTTTAAGCGATGATGGTTTGCAGCATTATAATTTAGCTCGTGACCTAGAAATAATTATGATTGACGACCAGCGTTATTTGGGAAATCGACATTGCTTACCAGTTGGTCCGCTTAGAGAACCTGAAGGAAGATTGCAAGATTCCGATATTATCTTGCGACGGGGAGGAGATAAAGAAATGTCTGTGCATTATAAACCAGGCATCTGGAAGCAGCTCAAAGCTACTGATAAGTCAAAGAAGTTTCCTTCATCCGCGTCGATCCATGCGATAGCAGGAATAGGTCAACCAGAGCAATTTTTTTCTATGCTCGAGGGAATGGGGCTTTCAATAACTCGTTTTTCATATTCAGATCATCATCAATATCAGCAAAGTGACTTTGATAAACATACAGGTAAAGTGGTCGTGATGACGGAGAAAGATGCCGTAAAATGTAAGAATTTAGATATCACTGATGCTTGGTTCATTGAAATAACGCTTACTTTGCCTTGTGAGATCATTGATAAAGTATATGAATTAGTGCCACCTACCAAAATCAATAATAACCTTGCTTCCAATAGTGAGATTGCTTAATGCAATTTACTATAGTTATCCCTGCTCGTTTCGCTTCTACAAGACTTCCTGGAAAGCCATTAATCGATATAGCAGGCAAGCCTATGATCGAATGGGTTTGGCTCAGAGCTATTGATAGTAAAGCATCTCGAGTAGTAGTGGCGACAGACGATCAGCGCATTCTTGAAATTTGTAGAGATATTGGTGCAGAAGTCTACCTGACTTCAGAAAAACATCCCTCAGGCACTGATCGTATTGCAGAAATCGCTAATATTCTAGGGTTAAATGACAATCACTTGATAGTTAATCTGCAAGGTGATGAGCCTTTAGTTCCAGTAAATGTTATCAATCAGGTGGCGAGTAATTTGCATCTAAATCCATTAGCCGAGTTATCAACTTTGTGTGAACCGATTTTAACAGATACGGAATTTTATAATCCAAATGTTGTGAAGGTAGTTATGGATTCAAATGGGTTTGCCCTTTATTTTAGTAGAGCACCTTTGCCCGACAATACTTATCAAGCTGAAGGAGCTGGGGCAAATAATGTGAGGCTTAGACACTTGGGAATCTATGCATATAGGAAGTCTTTTCTTAAAAAATATGCAAGTTGGAGACCGGCTCCTTTAGAAAAAATAGAAAGGTTGGAGCAACTTAGAGCATTGCATTATGGCGCCCGTATTCATGTGGAAATTGCGTGTGAAGACGTCCCAGGAAGTATAGATACAGAAGAAGATCTTGTCGCTGTCCGTGCGTTATTTAGGTGATATGCCAATATTTCGTTAATTAAAGTGAACTCAGAAATATTAATTCATACTTAATGAAAAACGTACTCGATTGTGCTCTGGTGAGGAAGTTAATTCTTTAAAGGGATATAAATGAAATTTTGTAGCGTGCTTTTTGTATGTCTGGGGAATATCTGTCGATCTCCCACAGCGCAAGCTGTATTTGAGAAAAGAATTGCAGAGCATGGATTAGAAGATTTATTTAAGATCGATTCTTGCGGTACCGGTTCATGGCACATAGGAAAAATGCCAGATTCACGGGCGATTGAGGCAGCAGAAAAACGCGGATATAGTTTAAGGCATATTCGTGGGAGAAAAATGCAAACTAAAGACTTCGATAATTTTGACTACTTTATTGCGATGGATCGAGAAAATTTAAAAGAAATAGAAAGGCTACTTCCAGAAAACTTTTGTGGAAATGTTGCTTTGTTTTCATCATTCATTAAAGATTCTAAGTTAGTTGACGTCCCCGATCCTTATTATGGTGGAGAGAGAGGGTTTGATGAAGTAATCGATCTGATTGAGTTAGGAGTGTCGGGTTTTTTGAAAAGCACCTTGAGTGATTAGTTGGATGTCGGGATCACTGTATAAATATAATTCTTTATCTATTGATGCACATGCTGAGACGTTTGAGCATGCAGATAATGAAGAGCAATTATTGAATTCACTAGAAGATGCGAGCCGCCTTCAACAGTCGGTCTTTCTTTTGGGTGGGGGAACTAACGTTGTGTTTCCTGACAAAGTGTTAAGTCGCGTCATTCGATTATGTAACCGTGGCATTTACCTTTTGGGCTCTTCTGGAGATGAAATACACATAAGAGCGAACGCTGGTGAAAATTGGCATCAATTTGTTTTGTGGACCATTCAAAATAAATGTTATGGGCTTGAAAACTTAGCGCTTATTCCAGGTAGCGTGGGGGCTGCTCCAGTACAAAATATAGGAGCGTTCGGTGTGGAGGTGTCATCTTTTATAAGCAAAGTGAATTGCATTCGCGTTGCCAGTGGCGAATCTATCACTCTTGATGAAAAAGAATGCAGGTTTGGTTATCGCGATAGTATTTTTAAGCGAGATGAGGTTGATTCTTTAGTAATAATATCTGTAGATTTTGTGCTATCTCGAATAGCTGACCCAGTGATCACTTATCCATTACTCATCGATTGGATAAATAAAACGGAATCTTCTAAAACGCCAGAGGATGTTCTCGACGCTGTAGTACAGTTAAGAAGCCTGCGATTGCCTGATCCTATTCAGACTCCCAATGTGGGGAGTTTCTTTAAAAATCCAATTATTAACCAGAGTCAAGCAGCTTATTTGCAATTGAAATTTTCAGACTTGCCCGCTCATCCGATTAATGAAAATGACGTCAAGTTATCAGCAGGATGGCTTATTGAGCATTGTGGTTGGAAAGGGTATAGAGAAGGAAGTGTAGCGGTCTTCGAAAATCATGCTCTTGTTCTGATTAATATTGGTGGAGCTACCGGGGAGAATGTTTTAAATTTGGCGGGAAAAATTCAGTCTTCTGTGCTGGATGAATTTGGTGTTGAGTTAGAAATTGAACCTCGCATTGTAAGAAAGTAGAAGTGAAAACTTTCGATCATAAGAACTTCTTAAAGTCTGTCACGAAAAGATCAGGCATCTATCAAATGTTCTCTAAAGAAAATAAACTCCTATATGTCGGTAAAGCAAAGAATTTGCATAATCGACTATCAAGCTACTTCAGGGGAAAAGGATTAGATACCAAAACCTTACTGCTTGTTGGAAAAATAGATAGGATCGAAGTAACCGTCACGACAACTGAAGTGGACGCACTTCTTTTAGAAAATAATCTTATTAAGCACTATAAGCCTCCCTATAATATCCTGTTGAAGGATGATAAATCCTATCCCTACATATATTTGAGTGACGATGATTTTCCGAAAATGAATATTTATCGTGGCGCTAAAAGAGGAGCTGGAAAATTCTTTGGGCCATATCCTAGTGCGAGCGCAGTCAGAGAATCACTTCACTTGCTGCAGAAAGTGTTTCGCATTCGTGATTGTGAAAATAGCTACTTTAGAAATCGATCAAGACCTTGTCTTCAGTATCAAATAGAGCGTTGCTCAGGTCCGTGCGCTAATTTAGTTTCACGGCAAGAATATGATCAGCAAGTCAAGAACGCCAGTCTTTTTTTGAGAGGCAGATCAAGGGAGTTAATGAATAATTTGGCAGATAATATGGAGGAGGCCTCGAATTCCAAACAGTACGAGGAGGCAGCTAAATATAGAGATCAAATAAAACATTTACAGCAGGTACAAGCTAGTCAAGAAATTGAAGGAGTCCGAGGCGATTTAGATATTATTGCGGTGTCAGTGAGTAGTGGTAAGGCGTGTGTTCAAATGTTGTTTGTTAGAAATGGGCGTGTCATCGGAAGTAGAACATTTTTCCCTCCCCTAAAATTAGATGCAGACAAAGGAAAAGTAATAGAAGCATTTCTGCCGCAGTTTTATATTTCTGGAGCTAATAGTATTCCAAGTGAAATAATATTAAATGCATCTGTGGGTAATGTTGAGTTGCTTTCAGAAGTATTAAGCAAAGAAGCCGGTCGGTTGGTGAAACTAAAAAGTCGTGTTAGAGATGCTAGAGCAAAATGGCTCCAACTTGCTCAGCAAACCTCGACTAGCAACTTAAATACACACATAGCAACACGTCAATCCATAAAGGCACGCATGTTGAGATTGGATGAGCTTTTGAATCTAGACGGTAGCCTCCAGCGAATAGAATGTTTTGATATAAGTCATAGTAGCGGGGAAGCTACGGTAGCATCTTGTGTGGTTTTTGATGTTGAGGGCGCTAAAAAGACTGATTACCGGAAATTCAATATAGAGGGAATAGTTCCCGGTGATGACTATGCTGCTATGGAGCAAGCAGTAATGCGGCGATATAAACGGCTAGAGAAAGGAGAAGGTGTGTATCCAGATCTAATCTTGGTGGATGGAGGTAAAGGTCAGGTAACGGCTGTTGTCAGGATTCTTGAGAAGCTCTCGATGGACTTACTAAAGGTAGTAGGCGTGGCGAAGGGAGAAGGACGTCGTGCTGGTTTAGAGACCCTCATAGAGGGCAGAAGTTTTCGGAAGTGGAACTTAAAATCTGACGATCCAGCTCTTCATCTGATACAACAAATTCGTGATGAGGCGCATCGATTCGCGATTGCGGGCCATAGAGCCAAACGAGATAAAGCACGAAACGTCTCTAAGCTTGATGGAATATCTGGTATTGGGCCAAAACGGAAAAGAGATTTGTTAAGACATTTTGGAAGCTATGCTGGCGTAGAGTCAGCGAATGTAGAGGAGTTAGAGAAAGTATCAGGAATAAATGCGGCGATCGCGACTAGGATTTATGAATATTGTAATAATGCTTAAGCAAAAAAGAATTATAAATAATGAGGCTATAGCGAATCGAAAACGGATTTATTTTTTTATCTGTGGTAAAAATTTATTAAGGTGTAAACTTTTCGCCGGCCTGGAGAAATCTTAAGTGCACATAAACCTTCCTAATTTACTTACTCTTTCGCGAGTCGCGTTTATTCCAGTCCTAGTGATCGTGTTTTATGTCCCCTTCCAATATCATCTCATAGCAGCGGCTGGTATATTTACCCTGGCCTCGATTACTGATGCGATTGATGGCTATGTCGCTAGACGTCTTGGACAAATCACGCAGTTTGGAGCTTTTCTCGATCCAGTCGCTGATAAGTTGATGGTTGCAGTAGCTTTAATTTTGCTGGTGGAGCGACATGATTCCATTTATTTTACGTTACCAGCGAGTGTGATTATTGGTCGAGAGATAGTTATATCTGCTCTGAGGGAATGGATGGCGGAACTTGGGAAGAGTGCTTCAGTTGCGGTTTCTTATATTGGAAAAGTTAAAACTGGACTGCAGATGACCGCTATTGTACTTTTACTTGCCGTAGATGACATTCTAATCTTCGTGCCTGAAGCTTATTCAATCTGGATTTTGACATTTTGCTACACGTTACTTTATGGCGCAGCTATATTAACTCTGTGGTCTATGATCCTTTATCTTCGAACTTCTATGAGAGAATTTGACACAAAATAGCAATAGAAAGTTATATCTTATTTTGTATAAAATCCAACTCATTCTTCCTAACTTTGCTTGTTTGTGCGGGCTTATTCGCATTAAAATACAGATCCTCCTTAGTTAGTTCGCGGTCTTAATCAGTCGGTGGACCTTTCTTGGTGGCAGCAGCATCGTGTTTAGCGGGAATAGCTCAGTTGGTAGAGCGCAACCTTGCCAAGGTTGAGGTCGCCGGTTCGAACCCGGTTTCCCGCTCCAAAAATTTTACTGGCTCGGTGGCAGAGTGGTCATGCAGCGGATTGCAAATCCGTCTACGCCGGTTCGATTCCGACCCGAGCCTCCAA
>CAJXCR010000068.1 GCA_913051825.1 uncultured Halieaceae bacterium | reverse complement strand
CGGCCTTTTTTTGGCACGTGCTTCAGTTTTTTTTCGAAAAGGTTTAGACTCAGGTAGTATATTTTCGGGTTCAAATCCGTCGTAAGATTTTCTTGCTATGTGTCTTTTAATCAAATTCTCTATGTCCCTAAGTTGTTTAATTTCATCATGGCTAACCAAAGATGTAGCGCAGCCGTTTTTACCTGCACGGGCTGTTCGTCCAATACGATGAACGTAATCTTCTGGGACATTTGGCAGATCAAAATTAACAACTTGTGGGAGTGATGAAATGTCTATTCCTCGTGCGGCAATATCCGTCGCTACAAGGACAATAATTTTGTTCGATTTGAAATTTGAAAGCGCTCTGGTTCGAGCAGCTTGGCTCTTGTTGCCGTGTATTGCGTCTGATTTTATTCCCTGTTTATCCAGAGTGCGTGCCAATTTGTTTGCACCATGTTTTGTTCTGGTAAAAACAAGAACTTGAGTCCAGCGCTCAGAATCTATTAAAGCGACTAATAAGCGGGATTTGTTTTTCTTATCAACTGAATATAATCTTTGTTTAATTTTATCTACAGTAGAATTTCTTGGTGAAACATCAATTTCCAGAGGATTATGAAGCATTTTTTTTGCAAGTCGCCTAACGCTATCAGGGAAAGTGGCTGAAAAAAATAGCGTTTTCCTTTTTTGCGGCACGAGTGTTAGGATTTTATTTATATCTGGAACAAAACCCATATCCAGCATACGATCCGCCTCATCTATCACCAGCGTTCTCACCATATTCAGCTTAACAGCCCCTTGCTGCTCTAGATCTAATAACCTGCCTGGTGTGGCTACTAAGATATTTACTCCTTTTCGTAAAAGTTTAATTTGAGGATTGATATTAACTCCACCGAAAACGACCGCAGATCTTACTTTAATGTTTTTTCCATAGACTAATAGCCGCTCATGTACTTGGGCAGCTAATTCTCTTGTTGGTGCAAGAATCAGAATGTCAGCATGATAATTTTTAACTGCTAAGTGTTTCTTAGTTACGACAGTCTGTAACAAAGGAAAAATAAATGCGGCAGTTTTTCCAGTGCCAGTTTGAGCCGACGCTAACACATCACGACCTTTTAGTATGGCAGGGATGCATTTTTCTTGTATTGGCGTGGCAGTCTTGTAACCAGCTGCTGACGCAGACTGAAGTAATTGGGGTAAAAGTTTTAGCTGTTCAAATTTCATAGCAATATAGTAAAAATACTTAAATTAACTTGGGATACCCCTCTTAAATGGTGACTGTTATTGCGTTTGATGAGTAAGTTTGTATTTCCATGTGTAGCAAATCGTGAGTTTTGCTGACACAAAGTGAAACCCTAGAACCAGAAGACGTTGTATTGCTCAGTTTCAGCAACGCCTTATCAAATATGGTGGAGGCGGCGGGAGTTGAACCCGCGTCCGCCAGCACGCTGCCTTTGGCTCTACATGCTTAGACCCCGTTTATTAATTTAGCTCCTTTCAGCCCAGCGGGCAGGACGAAAGCAGCGAGCCTTTAGTTTTTTTAACGGTTAAGCCCAAGACATGCCTAACTGCGATCCAGTTCTATATGACAGTCACAAGCGCGGGGCTGGAACCTTGCTATAGACCGCTAACGGGGTTTAAGCCGCTAGAGCGTAGTTGTCGTCGTTGGCAACTATTAAGTTACAGCTTTGGATTTACGTGATTGGCTGTCATCACGGCATGCACCGCAGGGTTTGTTACCGTCGTCGAATCCGTATCGCCCCCAGTGAGCTTAGCATTATAACTCAATCATCATCTCACTGAGATAAATAATTTCGTCTGTAAGGGAAATGTTATAATTGCGTGTAATTCGATGTAAAAAAATCCAATCTTTCATCTACTTTTGAGTTATCAATTTGTTTTTTAAGATTTATGTTTGAACTTTTACCAGCTACTTCTTTAAATGTTTTGATAGCATTGTGGACTATCATTCTTCTTGCCTCTGTTCTGAGGGCTTTTACTGGTTTTGGCTTTGCGTTATGTGCCGTGCCAGGTTTTTCGTTGTTTTTGCCGGCTACCGATTCAGCAGTACTATCTGTAATGCTGACTCTTGGGATAAGCATTCTAACCATTCGAAATTATGTCAGAGAATATCCTCCTAAATCCATGTCTCTTATTCTCCTTATGGCATTGCTGGGTACGGTTGCTGGTAACCAGGTGCTATTGCAAATAGATCAAAATCTGTTTCGTATTTTAGTTGGAACGATAGTTATTTTTGCAGGTTTATTTTTATCGTTATATAGACCGAAAACGCAAATAAGATCGAGATTTTTAGAAGCTAACGGAGGTCTTTTCGCAGGTTTAATGAATGGTGCGTTTGCTATTCCAGGGCCTCCTATAATTATTTACGCCATGTTTGCAGAGCCCGAACCAAATCGAAGTCGAGCAATGCTAATGCAGTTCTTTGCGGCCGCGGCACTCTTAGGCTTTTTGTCATTCTCGTTCTCAGGTATGGTTCATCGGGAGCTAATAAGTATTTTCTTGCTTTGCATGCCAGTGATGATCACGGGTAACTACATAGGGAGTGCTTTTTTTGACAAACATGGTGATCGATCATATAGAGTGGTTGCTATATCCTCCTCAATTTTTATAGGAGCTGTCACAATAGCTAGCGTCTTGATATTGGATCTTCAATAGATTTTATTTCTTGGTATTTTCTCTGAGTATTCGTTGTTTCTGCCTATCCCAGTCGCGATCGCGCTCAACCACTCGTTTATCGTGAGTTTGTTTTCCTTTTGCCAGGGCAATCCGAGCTTTCACAAGATGTCCTTTCCAGTGCAGTTGTGTGCAAACGCAGGTTTGGCCTTTCTGAGCTGTACCAGAAATGAGCTTAGCTAATTCTTTTTTATGAAGTAAAAGCTTTCTTGTCCTGATAGGATCGGTCGCTAAATGACTAGATGCTGTTTCTAGTGGCACAATCTGGGCACCCAATAACCAAGCTTCCCCGTCCTTTAATAGTACATAAGAATCTGGAAGTTGTGCCTTTCCAGAGCGTAGGCTTTTTACTTCCCAGCCTTCGAGTGCCAGACCAGCCTCAAAGGTTTCGATAAGATGGTAATCAAAGCGAGCTCTTTTGTTGGCTGCAATCACATTGCTAGGTTTCTTTTTTGCCATAGCTCATATTATATGATGGCATGATGTATTGGTAACTGGAATATTCAGTGCAGTATATATACTTTATAAATAAAGCAGCGGAGCATTAGTGAATGACCGAAATACATCGAAGTGCGATGCTTCCTTATGCAGCTGAATCAATGTTTGATTTGGTGAATGATATTAAAGCCTATCCAGAATTCATGGACGGTTGCGTCGGGGCTCAAATTCTTCAAGAAGAAGACAACATAATAGATGCTCGCTTATATCTTAAAAAAGGTTTATTTAAGCAGCAAATCCGAACACGTAATATCAATAATTATGGTCGAGCGATTGATCTGGAACTGCTTGAAGGACCATTGACTAATTTTAAAGGTCGTTGGGAATTTGTCGCGCTTGGTCCACAATCATGTAAGGTCAGCTTAACGATAAGCTTTTCAATAAAGGCTTCGGTAGCAAATATTGGATTGTCTAAACTATTGAGCATAGTCAGCAACTCCTTGGTAGATGCAATCACTGATAGAGCTAAAAAACTCTATGGATAAGGCGTAACTACAAATTTTTAGGAGTTATTCGTTAGCAGCTGGCGGGTCTTCTTGAATTTGATCGTCCGCTAGGGGAGGGTTTTCCGACAACCAGGATGGCAACATATCCCCCTCAACATTGGATAAGATTTCTTCATCAAAATAAATGGTTACTAATGATTGCTTGATGGTCTCATTACCTGTTCGAAGCAAGTACCTATAATCCCACCTATTCTGATTTAGAGAGTCTCTTACCAATGGTGTGCCAAGAATAAATTTCACTTGGCGTTGGGTCATGCCGGGTTCTAGCTGATCAATCATTTCCTGAGTTAATATGTTTCCCTGTTCAATATTTATTCTATACACGCCAGGAAATCGGCTCAAGCTACATCCCGAGAGAATTAAAAATATTAAAATATAATTAAAGGTTCGGCTCACTTTATTGTAATCTTCCACTTCCTTCGACAAAATGGCATGATACATGTCTCGCGGAGCATAGAGAACCTTCTTTTAATGGCAGGACAAAATAAAGAACTTCGAAAAGCAGGACTAAAGGTAACTCTTCCTAGGTTGAAGATATTAGAAATCTTAGAGTCAGATGATGGTGCCCGGCATTTGAGCGCAGATGATGTTTATCGTGAGCTTTTAACTGCTGGTGAAGATGTTGGTTTAGCAACTGTTTATAGAGTGTTGACCCAGTTCGAAAGCGCTGGACTGGTAATCAGGCATAATTTTGAGTCTGGACATTCTGTTTTTGAATTATCCAGAGGGGAGCACCATGATCACATGGTGTGTGTTGATGATGGCGAAGTTGTGGAATTCACTGACTCGGTTATAGAAGAAAGACAGTGCAAGATTGCTGATGAGGCTGGGTTTGAGATAATTGATCACTCGCTGACGCTATACGTCCGCAGAAAAAAAAGTTAGCTTTGACCTAGTTCTATCATTTCCTTCGCATTAGCGACTGCGCTTTCGGTAACTTTGGCTCCAGCGAGCATTCGCGCTATTTCCTCTATCTTCTCTGATTCACCAAGCTTAGTAATGGTGGCTTTAACTGAACCATTGTCTTCTAACTTTGAGGCAAATAAATGCGAATTTCCGAACGCGGCAACTTGCGGGAGGTGAGTAACACACAGAATCTGACAGTTCCTGGAGAGTTGCTTTAATAGGTTGCCTACTGTCTCAGCAACTGCACCGCCAATTCCAGAATCTATCTCATCAAAAACAATGCTAGGAATTGCTGCCGTATTTGCGCTGGCCACTTGAATTGCTAAGCTGATCCGAGATAATTCTCCGCCAGAAGCGATTTTCCCTAAAGGTTGTTCAGAGCTTCCTGGATTCGTCGAGACTAATAATTCTATATCCTCAAGTCCTTTTGGGTGAGGATAGGGAGATTTTCTTTTATTTAACGCGACTACAATTTTACACAGATGCATACCTAGAGAGCTAAGAAGCACATGTGTTTTGGTTTCAAGGTCTGTAGCTGCAGAATGGCGATTTTTAGAAAGTCTTGTTGCGAGTTCCTCATATTCTGATTCGAGAGCCTTTAATTGTTCGTCTAGTAAAGGTAGTTTTCCTCTGCCTTCTTCAAGTTCGTTAAGTTTGGATTTGATCTGTGCGTGGAAAGTACTTATTTCTTCAGGAAAAATACGATGCTTCCTTGCAATTTCATATATTTTTTCCAACCGAGTTTCTATCTCTGCCTGTTTTGAAGGGTTTACTTCAATTTCTTCAATGTATGATTTAATGTCCAGAATTGCTTCATTGAGTGAAATTCTTGCGCTATCAATTAGTTCTCTTGCATTATCAAGAGTTGATTGGTCATGGATCTTTGAGTCAATCAGAGACAGTGCCTTGGTTGCAGTATCTTCACTTTTTTCGATTAGGGAGATGGATTCGTGTCCCGACTCTAATATTTGAACTGCATTTGCGCATCGCTTTGCATCTGCTTCCAAGTGTTTTAACTCACCTTCGGCTAACTGGAGTGATTGGAGTTCATTTACTTGATATGCTAGCAGTTGGATACTAGACGCCAGTTCATCGTCAGCACCTGCTAGTATATCTCTTTCTTTTTTTAGTCGAAGCCAGTCGGAGGCTGTCTCTTCTACTTTGTTTGCCAGTTCATTATTTTCGTTGAAATTATCTAAAAGACCACGCTGTACTTCCTTTCTTAAAAGAGATTGGTGAGCATGCTGGCTATGCACGTCAATTAGTAAAGAACCGAGTTCGCCGCAGTCCTTTAGAGTGCTTGGGCTGCCATTAATATATGCTCTAGAACGACCTTCACGTGTTATCACTCTTCTTAGCATGCAGTCGGTGCCAGAGCCAAGATCTCTATTCTCTAGCCATCTTTTTGCTTCGGGAATCTCTTTTACAGAGAATGTGGCATTAATTTCTGCTTTTTCGCAATTAAGCCTTACCGCCGAGGCATCTGCGCGATCACCCAAGCAGAGTCCTAGTGCATCTAAGGCTATTGATTTGCCGGCGCCGGTTTCACCGGTGATAACTGTTAGCCCTCTTGATATATCGATTTCGAGTTTATCGACGATGGTGTAGTTACTGATAACTAGGTCTGTCAACATTGTGATCACTTATTTCCTAAAGGGTATGTAAACATTGTTTAGTAAATAAAATAGCGTCTAAAGCTTAGACTGACTTTTCTATCTTCTGACACTATGGTAAAACATAGTCGAGAACAATGGTTAAAATTATGTCGAATGTAGATATTCCAGACAGGTCACTGGTATTACTTAAGACGCTTGTTGAACGTTTCATTAGCGAAGGTACCCCTGTAGGGTCGGCTAAGCTCCGAGAGGTGTCCGGACTCTCCTTAAGCCCGGCAACAATACGGAATGTAATGTCGGATCTTGAAGAACGAGGGTATTTACATTCTCCCCATACCTCAGCAGGTCGAATCCCTACTTCACGTGGCTATCGGCTTTTTGTTGATAGCTTGTTAAAGATCCGTCCACTAGATGAGGAGGCGGTTAGCAGTATTCGTTCAGAGTTAAATCCTGACAAAACTGCTGCCGAGTTGGTTCAATCTGCCTCGGCCGCTTTGGCTACTATTACTTCTCAGGCGGGAGTGGTTACGGTGCCTCGGCGAGAGACCAATCAGCTTAGACAGATAGAATTCTTGCCTCTTTCAGACTCAAGGGTGCTCGTAATCTTGGTGATAAACGAGAAAGAAGTGCAAAATCGTATTATTCATACTCAGCGGACTTATACCGAAGATGAGCTTAGGACAGCTGCCGAGATGGTAAATCATAGATATTCAGGATCCCTTTTATCTGAAGTAAAATCGCGCATTGTCTCTGAAATGGAAGAAACTAAAAATTATATTGATGATTATCTATCATCTGCTTTGGAGCTAGCCAGTCAGGCGCTTAATGAGGAAATCGCTACTGATGATGATTACATTGTCGCAGGAGAAGCTCAGCTAATGGGCAATGCTAGTATCGAAGAAATGGCTAATTTAAGAGAGTTGTTTGATTCTTTTGGAAAAAAAAGAGATCTTTTGCATTTGCTAGAAAGATGTTCTCAAGCAGAGGGCGTCCAAATTTTTATTGGAGAAGAGGCAGGATACGATGTTTTTGGCGATTATAGTGTCGTCACCGCGCCTTATAGTGACGGGGTTCATACAGTCGGTGTTTTGGGTGTGATAGGACCAACGAGGATGGCTTACGAGCGAGTAATTCCTATTGTAGACGTGACAGCTAGGATGTTAAGTACAGCACTTTCAATTTAAATCCACAGATAAAAAATATTTTTCGTTTTATACTTGATTTCGCTCTTTCTTGCCCTTATTGAGTGTCTCAGGAAAGTTTTTCTTTAAATGGTGATTAATTTAGGTCTCCATTAATTGTTTGAGAGTGATGCAGGTGGAAAATAAAGAAGAAGTAAGCGAAGAAGAAAAGAGCATAGAGGAGTCAAAATCTGAATTAGTAGATGATGATTCTATAGGGAATGATCCTCCAAATAAAGTTGTGGATTCAGAAGAAAGCTCCGAAAAATCTGAAGAAGAAATTGCGGTTGATTCTCTTTCTAAGTTAGAGGTGCAGCTCGAAGAAATGAGAGATCAGGTTCTGCGTCATCAGGCTGAGGTGCAGAATGTGAAGCGGCGAGCCGAGCAAGACGTTGAAAAGGCCCGTAAGTATGCATTAGAAAGATTCTGCAATGAATTGCTTCCAATAGTTGATAGTTTAGAAATGGCTATCCTGTCTGCATCTCCAGATCAGGAAGGTTCTGAATCGATTTTGAAAGGAGTTAAGTTGACGTTAAAAATGTTTGTTGACACGTTAGCTAAGTTTAATCTTGAGCAAATTGATCCAGAAGGAGAGCCATTTGATCCAAAATCACATCAAGCTGTAAGTATGGTTGAAAATAACGAGGTAGAGCCGAACACGGTGCTATCTGTAATGCAACGCGGTTATGTTTTAAGTGGGCGCTTAATTCGTCCTGCGATGGTTGTGGTGAGCAAGGCTTCAGAATAGTTAAAAAGCTTATTATCTAATTTTCGGCTCTTAGCCTTGAAAGTCATTTAATAGACCTTATATATGCTAATTAGAATATGAAATGCACTGTCTTAAACTAAAAGACGGTTACAGGAGAAATAACAAATGGCCAAAATTATTGGAATTGATCTCGGTACCACTAATTCATGCGTATCAGTTTTGGATGGTGATAGCCCTCGAGTCATAGAGAATTCAGAGGGGGATCGCACTACCCCTTCAGTAGTCGCGTATAGCGATGAAGGGGAAATTCTCGTCGGTCAAAGCGCTAAGCGGCAGGCTGTAACAAATCCGACCAATACTCTATTTGCTGTTAAGCGATTGATAGGAAGAAAGTTTAAGGATGACGTTGTTCAGAAAGATATTTCTATGGTTCCTTACGGTATTGTTGAGGCAGACAATGGTGACGCATGGGTTCAAGCCAAAGGTGAAAAGATGGCGCCGCCACAAGTTGCGGCAGAAGTTCTGAGAAAGATGAAGAAAACTGCTGAGGAATTTCTTGGTGAGACTGTTTCAGAGGCTGTTATAACTGTTCCGGCCTACTTTAACGATAGTCAGCGACAGGCTACAAAAGATGCAGGGAAAATAGCTGGACTTGAAGTTAAGAGAATAATTAATGAGCCTACAGCAGCTGCGCTTGCTTATGGCATGGATAAAGCCAAGGGAGATCACACTGTTGCGGTCTATGATCTAGGTGGAGGCACCTTCGATATATCCGTTATCGAAATTGCGGAAGTAGATGGTGAACATCAATTTGAAGTGCTCTCTACAAATGGAGACACTTTTTTAGGTGGAGAGGATTTTGATCTTAGGTTGATAGAATATTTGGCAGAAGAGTTTAAAAAGGAGAGCGGTATTGATTTGCACAGCGATCCTCTTGCTCTGCAAAGGCTGAAGGACGCCGCTGAAAAAGCTAAGATAGAACTATCAAGCGCCCAGCAAACTGAAGTTAATCTTCCTTATATAACAGCTGATGCGACAGGCCCAAAACATTTGGTAGTTAAGTTATCTAGAGCTAAGCTAGAGTCTTTAGTAGAGGATCTGGTCAAAAGATCTATTGAGCCGGTGAAGACTGCGTTAAAAGATGCAAGCCTTAGTCCGAGTGATATTGATGATGTGATTCTGGTGGGTGGCCAGACACGGATGCCTTTAGTTCAGAGTGCAGTGTCTAACTATTTTGGTAAGGAGCCAAGAAAAGATGTGAATCCTGATGAGGCGGTTGCAATGGGGGCTTCGATCCAAGGAGCTGTTTTATCTGGAGATGTTAAAGATGTTCTCCTGCTTGATGTAACGCCACTCACCTTGGGAATTGAAACCATGGGTGGTGTAGCAACTCCATTAATCGAGAAAAACACCACTATTCCCACCAAAAAATCACAAATATTTTCCACGGCAGAAGACAATCAGACCGCTGTTACGATTCATGTTGTCCAAGGTGAAAGAAAACAGGCTGGTGAGAATAAATCTTTGGGCCGATTTGATCTTACCGACATTCCACCTTCTCCCAGGGGTATGCCGCAGATCGAAGTTGCTTTTGATTTAGATGCTAATGGCATCTTAAATGTTTCGGCGACCGACAAGGCTACTGGGAAAGAACAGTCTATCCGAATTACCGCTTCGGGAGGGTTGAGTGATGATGAAATTGAAAAGATGGTCTCCGATGCTGAGGCAAACGCCGAGGCGGATGCAAAATTTGAAGAACTCATTGGAGCGAGAAATACATGTGATGGGCTTGTTCACGCAGCGCGAAAAACCCTTGAAGAAGGGAAGGAGCATGCGTCAGACGATGAAAAGAGAGCTATTGAGGTGGCTATTCAAGAAGCAGAAGATGCCCTAAAAGGTGGTGATAAGGAAGCTATCGATGGGGCGTCTGCAAAATTAACTGAAGCAACTAGCCCTGTGGCTCAGAAAATGTATTCTGCTCAGGCAGCGGAACAAGCTGCACCAGAATCGACTGGTGAGGACGGATCTAGCACAGATGATGCTGTTGATGCTGAATTTGAAGAAGTAAAAGAAGATAAAACCTAAAGAAGCCCTTAGGTGCTAGTGATAACGTGTCATTCTAGCCGCGCAGTGCTATGCATTCGCGGCTTTCGCGTATACTAAAACAAAATTTACGATACGGTTAATTATGTCAAAACGTGATTATTATGAGGTGCTCGGGGTTGATAAAAATGCCAATGAAGCCGATATAAAAAAAGCTTATCGCAGGGTGGCTATGAAATATCATCCTGACCGTAATCCGGATGATCCTCAGGCGGATTCAAAGTTCAAAGAGGCCAGTGAGGCTTATGAAATTTTGGCCACCCAAGAAAAGCGTGCAGCTTATGACCAGTTTGGGCACGCTGGCGTTGATCCAAATATGGGTGGTGGAGCTGGCGGTTTTGGAGGTGGAAGCTTTAGTGATATTTTCGGAGACGTATTTGGAGACATATTTGGTGGCGGCGGAAATAGAGGAGGCCCTCAGCGTGGCTCCGATCTTCGATATACATTAGATATTTCCCTTGAAGATGCCGTTAAAGGCACTACAGTAGAAATTCGCGTTCCTTCTCTAAGTTCTTGTGATCTTTGTGGAGGTTCGGGTGCGAAGAAAGGTAGTCAACCTAGCACATGTGGCACTTGCGGTGGAGCTGGACAGGTTCGGATGCAACAGGGTTTTTTCCAAGTCCAACAAACGTGCCCTAATTGTCGTGGACGGGGCAAAACAATTTCAAATCCATGCTCTACCTGTCGGGGTCAGGGTCGGGTAGAGAAAAGTAAAACTTTATCGGTCAAGGTTCCTCCTGGAGTGGATACTGGTGATCGAATACGACTATCTGGGGAAGGAGAAGCTGGGCCGGAAAGTGGGCCTGCTGGTGATTTATTCGTTCAAATGTCAGTTAAGGAACATCCGCTATTTGAGCGGGATGGTAAGCATCTCTACTGCGAAGTTCCTATTAGTTTTGCAGATGCAGCGTTAGGGGGTGAGCTAGAAGTGCCCACCCTTGATGGCCGTGTTAAGTTAAAAATTCCTTCAGAAACTCAGACTGGAAAGTTATTTCGTCTGAGAGGTAAGGGAGTAAAGCCCGTTCGAGGAGGAGGTACTGGAGACCTCTTATGCAGATCGGTAGTAGAAACGCCGATCAATTTAACAAAACGACAGCAGGAGATTTTAGAGGAATTAAAGATCTCTCTGGGAGAAGGTGGTAAAAAACAGTCTCCTCGGCAAACAAATTGGTTTGAAGGTGTGAAACGTTTTTTTGATGACATGACTACATGAAAAATAGAATAGCTATATCAGGAGCAGGGGGGAAAATGGGCTGCGCGCTCTTAAATAGTATAGCGCGTTTGGATTGGTGTGAGTTGGTAGCAGCGATTGAATCTCCGGATAGTAATCTTATTGGTCTCGATGCTGGCGAGTTATTAAAAAATCGTAATTTTGGCGTAACTATCCAAGATTCACTGGATCAGGCGGCTGAAAAAATTGATGTCTTAATTGATTTTAGCGCGCCAGAAGCGACGTTGAATAATATCGAGTTTTGTTCCAGTCATTCAATACCTATTGTAATCGGCACAACGGGATTTGCCAGTTCAGATGAAGAGCTAATCGATGT
>CAJXCR010000067.1 GCA_913051825.1 uncultured Halieaceae bacterium | reverse complement strand
CATACTGAGCACTCGACCCTTTTCCCAGAAAAGGAGGCTCTTCCAATTGAGAAGGAGGAATCGACCAGTAGCCGAGCAAAAAATGACCCTCGCTTAAAAACTGTTGGGTGACGTGACGCTAGATCTGTTGGCAATTAAAGATAATGCTCTTAGTTGTAGAAGAGTCTGATACAGGTATAATCGCCGCTCATCACGAAGGATAAATCTGAAATTTTCTTGGTGGGCTGGCTGAGCGGTCGAAAGCGGCGGTCTTGAAAACCGTTGAACCGAGAGGTTCCCGGGGTTCGAATCCCTGGCCCACCGCCACTACTTCCTGATTTGTTCAGGATTTTTTTTTAAAACGGATACTTGGAAAATCTATAAAACGAGCCTATTATTGTAGGCAAGGTGGGGTTTCCACATGTCAATTAATCACGGAGTATACGATGCAGGATAAAGGAATTTATGACTTGAACGTTCCAGGAATGGAATCAGCTTTGAGCACAAATAAAGTCCTAAGAAATACCTACATGCTATTAGCGATGACACTGACTTTCAGTGCAGCTATGGCTGGCGTGGCAATAGCAATTAATTTGCCACAAGGTGCAGCGCTAATCTTAATGCTTGTTGGCTTTGGCTTGCTCTTTGCAGTACATAGAATGGCAGACACCAGCAAAGGAATTTACGCAATATTCGCGTTCACCGGAGTCATGGGCTTATCTATAGGGCCAATGCTGAATTTCTATCTCTCGATGCCAGGTGGTCCGGCATTAGTGCTGCAGGCACTAGGCGGGACAGCGTTAATATTTTTTTCCTTATCAGCATATACGCTTACTACTAGAAAAGACTTCTCCTTTTTAGGCGGTTTTCTAATGACTGGTTTATTAGTGATGATAGTGGCTATGATAGCAAATATCTTTTTGCAGATTCCTGCTCTAAGCCTTTCTATGTCAGCTGGCATCGTAATGATCATGTCCGGACTGATCCTATACGATACAAGCCGCATTATTAACGGTGGAGAGACTAACTATATTAGAGCAACGGTTAGCTTATACCTAAATATCTACAATATTTTTATACATCTTCTCCACCTACTTACTGCCTTCGGTGGTGATGACTGATATTTAAATAAGCCTTCTTAACCCCGGCATAGGCCGGGGTTTTATTTTGCGAATCAAAAATGCAATACACACTGCTAATTACGGCCTCACTGAGTAACATATCTGCACATAGGCGAGCCCTGATGTTTGCTGATGCGCTTTTGAATGCACAGCATTCCATACATACCATTTTTTTTTATGGTGAGGGGGCTGGTATTGGTCTTTCAACGAGGAACGTAAACTTTACTCCAGACCAGGTTAATTTAAACTGGTGTTCAATTTCCGAAAGAGGAAAAACTCAGCTTATTCTTTGTGTATCGTCAGCATTGACGCAGGGAATTCAAGATAAAATAACCTCATCACAGTCCAAAGAACTTTCGACAAATATCGCAGCGGGTTTTGAAACAGGCGGCATTGGATCACTGGTCGATGCCGTCGCCAATTCGGATAGACTCATGTCTTTTGGAGGCTAAACAGTAATGAAGGACCTCCTAGTGATCCTCAAAACTTCACCTTATCGAACGCCGCTTTCTAAGCTTGCTTTGGACTTGGCCATGACTTTTGCCACATTTGATCAAAAAGTCAGCATTCTGATAGTTGGAGATGGTTGTTTCCAACTTCATCCGAATCAAAATACAGAGCATTCTAATTATAGAAATCACTTAAAGACTTTAAAGTCTTTGAGTCTTTATGATATTGAAAATATTTACATAGAGTCTATCGCTCTCAAAAACGCTGGACTTGACTCCAACAACATGGATGAGAAATTTAAAATTATTAGTAATGATTTTGCAAAAAAATTGATTTCTGATTCCGATCATATTTTTGGATTCTGAGATGCCACTTCATACTCTCAGTCTTCCACCGAATTCAGAACTGTTAGAGAGTTGTGCGCGCTTAATAAGTGATGAGGATAGCCTGCTGCTTTTGGGTGATGGTATATATGCCAGCGTTGTTGGCAGTAAATACCTTAATCTGCTGGATACAATTAATTGCAAGATATATGCATTGAAAGAAGACTGCGATCTAGCCGGCTTAGAAAATAAGATTTCAAAAGGAGTAGCCATAATTGACTACAATGGGTTTGTATCGCTTTCAGCGGAACATGAAAAGCATATTCCATGGGATTAAAGATAAATAAGACAAATCAATTTGACCGAGACGGCTTTCTTACTGATCGTCATTTATGGACTCCTGAAATGGCTGAAGAGATAGCGAGTAGAAATGGGATAACTCTAACGGATCAGCATTGGGAAATCATACTCTTAGCAAGAAAGTATTACGAAGAGTATGATAGCCCTCCCGCCATGAGAGCACTGGTAAAATATCTTAGGCTTCATCTTGGAAATGCTGCTGGAAATAGCATTTATTTATTAAAATTATTTCCAGAAACACCTGTCAAAATCGTATGCAAAATATCCGGACTGTCGAAACCAAGTTTTTGTCTATAGATGCCAAAGCGACCTGATAAAACTAATTTCCTTAATCCTAGATGACTAGCAATACAACAAACAATCCAAATAAAGATGAGTTTGCTCAAAAGGTAAATCTCGTAAAAAAAAGACTAAAGCCATACAACTTCCCTACCCCCGTAATATTTTCTTCGAATGCACTAGACTATCGTATGCGAGTCGAGTTTAGAATATGGCATCAAGATAATGAACTGAATTACGTTATGTTTGCACCAGATTCACCCCGCAAACCATTGCCAGTAAAAAGTTTTCCGATTGCTTCAAAAACTATACAAAAATTAATGCCAATTCTGCTTGAGCATATTAAAAATAACGAGTTACTACGTAATAAGTTATTTCAGGTGGAGTTTTTGTCAACATCTAATGGAGAGTGTTTGGTTACTCTCATCTATCATAAATTACTGGAGTCAGACTGGCTGGATGTTGCCACCGAGCTAGCCAAGAATTTAGATATTTTGATAGTCGGTCGTTGCCGGGGTAAAAAACTTGTCGTGGATCGAGAGTATGTCACAGAGCATTTTGTTATTTCAGGAGACAAGTTCTCGTATCGACAATATGAACAAACCTTTACGCAACCCAATTACCGGATTAATCAAGAAATGATTACCTGGGCCGATAAGGTTACCCGCCACAGCTATGGAGATTTGTTGGAGTTATATTGTGGTATTGGTAATTTTACGATACCAATCAGTCGAAATTTTAATCATGTTATTGCAACTGAGGTATCAAAGCGTTCCGTTCGCGCGGCAAAAGAAAATATTGTAGAAAACAATATCAAAAATATAGATGTGGTAAGGATGTCCGCATCAGAAACAGCTGAAGCACTAGCAGGAAAGAGAAACTTTCGTAGATTATCCTTATTGCCCAGGAGTATTAATGAATACAAACTGAATACTTTGCTTGTAGATCCTCCACGATCTGGTCTCGATCCTGACTCAATTAAGTTAGCATCTAAATTTCAAAATATAATTTACTTCTCCTGTAGTCTTGATAGCTTTACTAGTGACATTAAAGTGCTTGCTAAAACACACGCCAGCAAAAACTTTGCTATTTTTGATCAATTTCCAGCTACGGAGCATATTGAGATCGGTGTGGTATTAAGTAAACTAGGTTGAAAGTGTCATCAAGATTTCTCTAAATAGTCAGGATAACTATGTCAGCTTTAGCTTCGCTAGATCAAGAAACGATTGATCGATTAGGGCAATTAATTCCCAATTGGGAAATTGATAAGAATTACTTATCTCGTGAAATCAAATTCAAAAATTTCAATGAAGCCTGGGGCTTTATGTCTCAGGTTGCCTTAATTGCAGAAGCAATGAATCATCACCCAGACTGGAGTAACGTCTATTCCACAGTTAATATAAGATTAATGACCCATGATTCGGGAAGTGTAACTAGATTAGACTTCGAATTAGCTTTAAAGATAAATGAAGCTTTAGGTGAAGAAAAGAGTATTCAAAAAAAGATTCAGGAGTTTCTGAGGCTATTTAGCTTGAAGTACGATTAATCAGACTTGGCTGTATCTATCTTCCAGTGCTTTGTAAAGCAGTTCAGAAAAATTCGCTGCCGTATTATCTATTGTGTTTAATAAATCATTTAGATGGTCATTGTCTTCACGACCACCCCATATCTTTTTATAACTACCTTCCTTATAACCATTATCTTGGCGGAAAAAATTAAGTACATTTTTGCCTATATAAAACGCATAAAGCTTAGTAAAGCTAAGTTCTGATGAATTGCATAATTCACTAAATATTGAGATTGAAAATGTACGGTCATTAAGCGTCTCAGCTGCTAGGGCCTCCACAATATCTCTGAAGTTTGATTCTGATCGCTGTTCTTTCCAAGATGATGCTATTTTTGATGCTAGATTCTCTTGATCTCTTTCATTCTGGAGCAAGCACGACATTCCAAAATGCCAGATATCAACAATCTCTAATTGAACTTGAGCTTCATCAGGCTCCTGGTGCTTCCACCACTTGTATCCGTAGTGATCCATTAACTCAGCACACTCAATCCAAATTGCCCTATACCACTCAAAATTTTGCTCTCGCCAACTGTCGTGTACTCGGGTATTCATTTCTTCCTGCATTTCAAGCATAGTTAAGATCGCCTGCTTCATATCAAAATCCTTTGTTTAATTTTACAGAAATAAGATAACCCACTGAGTCCTAAAGAATATCCTATCTGCATAAATTCATTGTTAATTTATATTAACCAACAGCTCGAGCTAGATTCAGTGCAGGATTATTTTTTGGTCTATAAACACAACGAGTACCATCCTTGTGATATATATAAGCAATACAGCTATTACAGTTATCACATAAAGATTCAGAAGTCGGATCCGATCCCCATTTATTGACCAACCCAGGCTCCCTTAAAAGAGGTCGAGCCAATGCCACAGCGTCAAAACCTTCTTCCATCGCTTCTTTTACATTTGCCGCGCTTCTAACTCCTCCTAAATAAGCTAAAGGTATATCTACCGCCCTACGCACCATCTTTGAATACTTCATAAAATACATATCTTTAAATTCTACTTTAGGTGCAAACTTAGAAGCTTGTTTAATCATGAAGGCGCTTAAGGATCTCCTTCCTAAAACATCTTCCATAGCCTTCAAATTCATATTACTACCAAACATGAACCAAGTAGATTCAATATTGCGTCCACCGCTGAGTACAAGCATATCAGCACCCGCCTTACATAATGATTTTGCAGTGATTGCAGCGTCTTCCGCAGTAGCACCTCGTTTGTGTCCGTCTGCCACATTAATCTTAGCGAGTATCGCTGCACGAGAACCAACAGCATTTTTTACGGCCGCGAGCACTCTCGAGGGAAATTTCACTCTATTTTCTGCAGAGCCGCCGAATTCATCATTTCTCTTGTTGCTTAACGGAGATATAAACTGATTTAAGAGATAACCATGTCCCATGTGCAGCTCCACCGCATCGAATCCACATTCAACCGCGAATAAAGCTGCATTAACGAATTGATCAGTTACCGCATCCATGTCTTTCTGTTTCATTGCTCTCGTTAAAATATTACCCTTCATAAATCCACCTGGGTTTAACCCAGAGACCGAACTAATTGTTCTACCAGGAACAAACATGCCTGTGACAAACGCTCCGCCATGAGTTAGTTGAGCAGAGATAGCACCGCCATGCTGATGTACTGAATCTGTTATAGCTCGGAGATCTGGAGCAATGTCTTGCCTCATCCAAATTTGATCAGGAAGAGTGCGCCCGCGTTTGGCAACCGCCATATAAGCAACTGTAGTCATCCCCACTCCTCCCTCAGCTAGGTCCGAGTGATGTTTGACTAAGGCTTTTGTAGGTACACCTTTGATTGACATAGCTTCATTTGCTGCACTCTTAATGAAGCGATTTCTGAGAGTTATCGGTCCAATATTTAGGGGGCTATAGGCTTTTTCTAAGGGGTGCATTTAATATCTCTTTTAATTATTGTTGTGTCCTGTTGAAGATCTAGATATCGTAGCCTTAAAATTTATCTAAGTAGCAGTTTAAACAACCTTATACACAAATAGAGAAACAAAGTTAAGAGCTGTCTCAAAGGCTTTTGTATTCGAATATTTTTTTATTTTTGAGCTCCGTGGTCTATTAAGATGTTAAAAGCAGCTTCTACCTTTCCGCCAATAAACAGTGGATATAAAATTATAATTGGTGGCTTCACAGCACAATTTTTTACGGTTGGTTTTTTTACTTATTCAGTAAGTCTTTTTTTTCCATTAATCATATCTGAACTAGATTCAGATATTACTGAAATAATGCTTGGTCCAACTTTCGCAACGATCATTGGACTCGTAGCTATGCCTATTGCTGGATTATTACTTGACCGTTACTCAATCAGATTAATCATGGTGCTTGGTTCGATTTTTTTTGCTACTGGATTGTGGGGTCTTGCAAAAATAACGTCGGCCACACAATTTATTTTTGTATTTGGATTCACAATGTCCATCGCCAATTGCTTAGTTGGATCCATGAGTTCCTCAACCTTAATTTCTCATTGGTTTGCAAAAAATCGAGGGAGAGCGTTAGGGCTAAGTGCAGCAGGAACCTCTATCGGAGGGATAGCTCTTCCCGCAGCCTTTGCTTTTCTAATTAACTTATATGGATGGAGGACGACGCTGGAGCTCTTTTCTGTAAGTTTACTCTTGATCCTTCTCCCAATTATCTTATTTACAGTCCGAGATAAACCACCACTTGCTAAAAAAGAAGTTGATACAACTCGAGAGGATTCGGAGAGTCTTTCCGTTAAAAAATCTATAGAAATGACAACTCGTGATTTCATTTCAATTCCAAATTTTTGGTATCTAGGCATAAGTTTAGGCATCCTCTTTAGCGGGTATTCCGCTGTCTTAGCAAACCTAACACCTTATGCGATTGATCTTGGCCTGGAAACAAAAGATGCCTCGTTTTTCATTATGATAATCGCTATTAATGGGCTTCTTGGTAAACTTCTATTTGGTTTCGCTGCTGATAAGTTTCCTCTTCGCACCTGTCTCGTAGTGACTCAAATTCTAGTATTAATTGGATTTGCAATTTTAGCTTCGATGCCGAGTTTCTCTCTAGTCTGTCTAGCTTGTATCGTTCTGGGCCTCTCCACAGGAGGTATGCTTCCAGTCTGGGGCGCTCTAATGGCAAAATTATTTGGATTACAAAATTATGGAAGAGCGACAGGTCTTATGGCTCCAATCATTACAACCTGTGTTATCCCAGGATATTCAATAATGGGATTTTTGTATTCGACTAGTGGCGATTATCAACTATCATTATATTTATTTTGTATCTCTCTGATCATTGGAATAGCATTACTAATTCCGCTCAAGGTAAATTAAAATTTCTACTTTACCAATGACGATTTTTTTCGAGTGACTTACTAATCGAATCTTAAGGAGATTTGATATGGCTTATAAAGACATAAAACGCCGTTTAGACAATCAAGATGTCATTATACTCGATGGCGCAACTGGCACAGAACTCCAGCAAAGAGGTGCTTCAATGAACCCTGCGGCATGGTGTGGACCTGCATCTCTTGACAATCAGCAATTACTTACTCAGATACATTTAGATTATCTGCAGGCCGGCAGCGATATAATTACAGCAAATACCTTTGCCTCCTCAAGACTGATGCTTTCTGGCGCAGGATTAGGCAACCAAGTTCAGGAAATTAATCGAACTGCAGTCGAAGCTTGTCTTGAAGCTAGAACACAATTTAAAGGAGAAAAAGAAACTGCTGTAGCCGGATCGCTTTCTCATATGTTGCCACTAATTCCTGGCACAGATATTGTCGATAAAAACTTAGTTCCATCTGAAGCAGCAATGTCAGATGGATTTCATGAACTTGCTAATATTTTGAAAGATGCGGGTGTAGATTTAATTTTACTAGAGATGATGTACAACCCAACACGAGTGCCATTGGCACTGGAGGCGGCAATTTCAACAGGTCTTCCGGTATGGTTTGGAACGACCGTTAGAAGATCAGAAGGCGATGAAGTCATCAGTTTTGACAAACATGAAGATATTGCCCTCAGCAAGGTAATACAACTTGTTCCTGATGAAGGAGTTGACGTTGTTGGAGTAATGCATTCCCCATCTGATATAATTAGTGATGCTCTACAGGAGATACAAAAGCATTTCTCTGGACCACTCTCAGCCTATCCAGACTCTGGATATTTCGAAAGCCCTGATTGGAATTTCAACAATATAATTACTCCTGACAGGCTTGAAGAGTTTTTTTCCGATTGGCTTGACCAAGGAGCAACAATTTTAGGAGGGTGTTGTGGTCTAGGATTAGATCATATCACCGCAGCAGTCTCCGCTCGGGATAATTTCATTTCTCCATCGTAAATTTAAATCCTCGTTCAATTAAATACGAAATTTATTTTAAATCCGCTGTTAGTGCTCCAATAGAGAAGTTAGAAATGCAAAAACAAACCAGGAAAGGACGAAAAGACCGAAAAGAAAATCCGATCATTTCTTCTTCAGTGGAGCCAGGGATGTTAGGTGGTCGATACAAACCACTAAGTGGAAATGATGAGAGAAATATTAGTAATACGGTATTTGATGTTCTCGAAAAGATCGGGATGGCTGATCCTATTCCAATCTTACTTGAGCACGCACTCAAGCGAGGCTGTATTCAAAATGAGCATGGTAGACTTTGTTTTCCAAGAGCACTTGTCGAAGACGTAATTGATAAAACTCCTAAGAATATTCAATTCATGGGCAGAGACCCCAAGCATGACTTAGAAATTGGAGGGAAAAGAGTTCACACTTATGGTGGAGGTGAGGCTGTAAACATGCTGGACATAGGCGCCTCTAGTTACCGGCCTTCCACACTACCTGATATATATGATGCGGCTCGGCTGGTTGATAAACTCGATAATATTCATGCTTTCTCTAGATTCTGTGTTGCTACTGAAATAGAAGATCAATACGTTTGCGATTTAAATACGGCGTACGCTAGTGTTGCTGGCACAACTAAACATTCAGCGTTGACGTTCAACAGAGCTGAACATGTACAACCAACTCTTGAAATGTTGCACCTTATTGCTGGCGGAGAGAAAAAATTTAGAGATCGTCCTTTTTGTCATGGTGGTGGTTGTGCAATCTTGTCACCTCTTAGATATGCTGATGATAATAGCGAAGTCTGTGTTGAATCTATTAAATTTGGTTCGCCAATCTGGATTGTAGTTGCCCCCCAGGCAGGCGCAACTGCTCCCGCCGCGCTCGCTGGGGCGGTAGTGCAATGTGTTGCAGAGGCACTAGCTGGTCTTTTGATGGTTGATATGATCGAGCCTGAATACCCCGTGATAGTTGGACCCTGGCCCTTTATCACTGATCTAAGAACAGGTTCTTTTAGTGGAGGAAGCGGTGAAGAAGCACTAGTCTCTGCTGCTGCTGCACAGATGGTTAATTATTACGGCTTACCTAGTTCGGTTGGAGCTGGAATGACAGACTCTAAATTGCCGGACTACCAAGCAGGTTACGAAAAGGCGCTCGCCATAGCTCTGGCAGCACAAAGTGGATGTAACAATGTTTCTGAATCATCAGGGATGCTCGGGAGCTTAATGGCACTCTCATTAGAATCAATGGTAATTGATAATGATCTTCTCGGATCCGTGCTGAGAACTGTTAAAGGCATCGAAGTAAATGATGAGAGTCTCTCATTCGATGTTATAAAAGACGTTGTGCATGGAGAGGGTCATTATCTAAGACACGAACAGACGTTTAAATTGATGCGCAGCGAATTTGAATACCCGGACATAGCGGATCGTAGCACCTCTGCGGAATGGGAAGCCGGTGGTTCTTTAGACGCTCGTCAGCTAGCGGCACAGCGCGTTGAAGAAATACTTTCCTCCCATTATCCAGAATATATCGACCCAATAGTCGACAAAAAAATACGTGAAAACTTCAAAATCCTTCTTCCGAGTGAAAGAATGAAACCGAGCTAACAAGATAATTTAATCGAACAATGCTGTTGGTTTCGCAAATCTCAATTGTTTCAGGACCGCTGGATGAATAAGCCGTTTTAAATCCTGAGCTGACGTCTCAGTGAACTCTATCATCAGCGGATGTTGCTCCACCTCCCCGTAGGTCCCAAACAAATTATCATGATGTATTGGAACAACTATCGCTGGCTTAACTTTTTTTACCACTTCAGAGATATACTCATCTCTATAAGTATTGGATAGACCATTTAGTCCTCCAACTCCTAGAAAAACAATATCCGCATTAACTCCATTAAGTGATTCCGGAATAAAACCTGCACTTCCTTGAATTAAAATACTGCCTTGGGGATGAGCTATATGAATTGAGTAAGCCTTTCCTTGCTGCCATGCCGTATAAGGAGCAGGTAAAACAAATGGTTGCGCTACAACCCCATCGATTTCCGTGTTGCTAGCTAACGGCGCATGTCTAGACTCTATTAGAGTGACCACAAACTTACCAAATTGATACGCTTTACCTGTGTTGGCTAAGATGATCTGTGATGTCGGCAAATTAAAGCTTTGTGCTATGTATGCCGTACTCAATGACCCCAATACGCTTGCACCTGTTAACTTAGCTACCACAGCTGAATCCATTGCATGATCGTAGTGACTATGCACTGGCACTATCACCGCGAGTCTATCAACCCCAAGGTCTGATAACGCAGTGCTGATGAATAGTGGATCAGGTTGAATTCTTCTTTTCAGAAGTAAGTCAGTGAAACTAGGGCGGGAAAAAAAGGCGTCGCTTATTATCTGAGTTTCACCATCGTCGATTAATAACGTACTGATTCCAAGCCATCTGACAGCAACCTGCTCATGTGAGATCGGGGGATTATCAAAATAATCTATCCCCACATTCTTCATTTTTGGTCGAGTAAAATACCAAGAACCAGAAAAAAATAACGCTACAATTAATAGACATATGAAGTATTTGTATGAAGATTTAATGGCCATTAGCTTTGTATGACGATTTTCTCTTGACTAAAACTTTAATGGTGCCCGAGGCCGGAATCGAACCGGCACGAACTATTATGTTCGGGAGATTTTAAGTCTCCTGTGTCTACCAATTCCACCACCCGGGCTAGTTTTTAACATACAGGTTAACCTTGCTAGATCTGTCGCATTGAGGTTTTGTCTTAATCAATATAAATAAATTTCTTGAACCATTATTTTTTGTATAACAGAACTTGTTCATCCTAATTTGATCGAGATTCTAAGGTTCTAGAAAGTCATGCTTCATTGCACGGCGGAATGATATCACGTAGGAATCCCTGCGCGAAATAGTGGGTTTTTAATTAATTTTGACACAGGGATTTTCTAACAAGAGTTAAGCGCTAAATGATCGTCAGAATAATTTGAACGCCATAAGGACGATGACCCATCGATGAGTCATGATAGAATGCGTCGCAGCTCTCAGAACATTAAATGGGTACTATATGGACAAATCGCGAGGTGAATTTACATCCAGAACAGGTTTTATTATGGCCGCAGCAGGAAGTGCAGTTGGTCTAGGAAATATCTGGGGGTTCCCGACTCAGGCAGCAAGTAACGGAGGCGGTGCATTTTTATTGGTTTATCTACTGCTCGCATTTTTTCTTGCGTATCCAGTACTAATGGCTGAATTGATTATTGGTCGTCATGCCCACGCGAATGCGGTGACTTCACTTCAAGCTATTTCAAGTAACATGATATTTAAAAAGTTAGGCAAATTCACTGGAACAATCGGATTCATAACCGCAGGGCTAATTCTGAGTTTCTATGCAATAGTAGGCGGATGGATGGCGGCACATTCAATAGCGAGTGGTCTTGATCTATTTCTTCAATTAGACAATCTCTCGTTCCTTACCGAGTTCGGAGAGCTTAGGAATGCTATTTTTATGATTTTTTTCATGTTACTAACTATAGCGATAGTTTCTGCAG
>CAJXCR010000066.1 GCA_913051825.1 uncultured Halieaceae bacterium | reverse complement strand
GAGTTTTTGCAATCGGAGCATTGTTCTCTTTAAAAACTGACTGAGGCATACTGCTATAATATTAGGTTAGTGGTGATTGCTGTAGGGAGTTAATTATGAGCTTTGATGATCGTGACGGACATATTTGGCTGGATGGGGACATAGTGCCATGGCGTGAAGCTAAAGTTCACGTCTTAACTCATACACTTCATTATGGACTAGGCGTGTTTGAAGGTGTTCGAGCCTACAAAACTGATTCCATGGGCACGTGCGTTTTTCGCCTGGAAGATCATACGAAGCGACTCTTTCGCTCTGCCCATATCATGCGAATGGAAATGCCCTTTGATCAAGAAACAATTAATAAAGCGCATCGAGATGTTATAGAGCTGAATGGCCTGGATGAAGCCTATCTGAGGCCAATGTGTTTTTATGGTTCTGAAGGCATGGGCCTGCGAGCAGACGGATTGAAAACTCATGTCATGGTTGCGGCTTGGGAGTGGCCTTCTTATATGGATCCTGAAGCGAGTGAGAAGGGTATTAAGGTCAATACGTCTTCTTTTACGCGACATCATGTAAATATTTCAATGTGTAAGGCTAAAGCTAACGGGAATTATATAAATTCCATGTTGGCGCTTCGTGAAGCGCTGGAGAGTGGTGCTGATGAAGCCTTGATGTTGGATAATGAAGGATATGTCGCTGAAGGTAGCGGCGAAAATATCTTTGTTGTCCGAGATGGCAAATTAATCACGCCGGAACTGACTTCCTGCTTGGAGGGGATTACGCGCGATAGTATCTTTGTGTTGGCGAGAGAGATGGGTTTGTCTATCGACGAACGCCGCATTACTCGCGATGAGGTCTATATTGCTGATGAGGCCTTTTTTACAGGGACCGCGGCTGAGGTTGTCCCAATTCGTGAGCTAGATGGGAGAACCATTGGCACAGGGCAGCGCGGCCCAATTACTGAGAAGCTTCAGAAAAAATATTTCGACGCCGTCAGAGGGACTTGTGCGGAGCATTCTGATTGGTTAGCGCCCGTGACTTCCTGAGGGAATTTATTCTTAAGTTTGCTGAAAGCCTAATTTTCTAGCGCAAAGCAGATAAATTTGGAAGGAATATGGAAGAGCAAGGACACCTTAGCAGCAAAATTTTTTATCGGAAGTGGGCAAAAAAGTCTAATCCTAAAGCTGCGCTGATTGTAATTCATGGGTTGGGAGAACATTCAGGTCGTTATAAACAGCTCGCAGAATATTTTTGCTCTCAAGACCTTGTAGTTTTTTGCCCCGACCATTTAGGTCATGGTTTATCTCCAGGTAGGCGAGGCCATGTTAAAAGGTTTGAGGACTATTTTGTTGCAGTTGAACAAATTCGCGATAAGCTTGAGCGAGATTATCCAAATATCCCTTGCTTTGTGCTGGGCCACAGCATGGGGGGATTGATAGGCGCCTTGTGGCTTATTGAAAACCAAGATCGATTTGCGGGCGCGCTCTTTTCTGGTGGCGCATTTCGTTTGGCGGAAAACCCTTCAAACTTACTTCGTTGGGTAGTAGATACTCTCGCTTTTCTTTTGCCTACAGTGGGTGTTATGAAAATAGATGGGCAAAAAGTCAGTAGAGATCCAGATATTGTAAACGCATATATAAAAGATTCATTGGTTCATCACAAGGCATACAGTGCGCGTTTGATAAGCGAATTTGTAAAAGCCATTGAGACTCTCCAGCGAAAATCAAGTGTCATTTCTATTCCAGTTTTAGTACTGCACGGTGAAGCCGACACTCTGACAGCTCCAGAAGGATCTCCAGAATTTATAAAAAATATTTCAAGCCAAGATAAGACATTAAAAATCTTGCAGGGTGTCTATCACGAAATATTAAATGAGCCTGAAGGGCCCCAGGTAATGTCAGATATGAAGGAATGGATATATAAGAGGCTTTGATGGAAAGGGTTTTAATAACAGGAGCTGATGGACAGCTCGGGACTGAACTGCAGAAAACCGGCCCAAAAAATTTCGAATTGTTAGCTCTTGGTAGAGATCAGCTGGATATAGGTGCTGCTGAGCCAATTGCCGATACGATTAGTCAGTTTAAGCCAACGGTGGTAATAAACGCTGCTGCATATACCGCTGTTGATCAAGCTGAAGCAGAACCTGAAGTGGCCGAGCAAATTAATAGTTTGGCGCCAGGTTATTTGGCAGTGGCCTGTCGAAAAAATAGAGCATTGCTAATTCATATCTCTACTGACTTTGTTTTTGATGGCTTGGGAAATTTCCCCTACAAGCCAGATTCTAAGACATCTCCATTAGGAAGCTATGGTCGCACCAAATTACTTGGTGAAGAAAAGATTTTAGAGGAGTTGTCAACAGCGTTGATAGTAAGGACAAGCTGGGTTTATTCTGCATATGGCAAAAATTTTGTTAAGACTATGCTTAGATTAATGCAGGAGCGCGATACAGTGAGAGTCGTTGAAGACCAGATAGGAGCTCCAACCTGGGCAAGAGGTTTAGCAGAAATGCTCTGGGCTTCACTGTCTAAGGATAATATCAGAGGCATCTATCATTGGAGCGATGAGGGAATATGTAGCTGGTATCAGTTCGCCAAAGCTATTGCTGAGGAAGCGGTTAAGATTGGCTTAATAGAACGATGTGCGCAAGTGGAACCAATCTCATCCAAGAATTATAAGACTTTGGCGACTAGACCTGACTATAGTGTGCTTGATTGTTCTTCCACAATTCGAGACATTGGCATTTCTCCACGTCCGTGGCGCTCACAGTTAAAATCAATGCTTGAGGACTTGAAGAGAAACAGTAATGTCTAGATCAATAATGATTACAGGTGGCCTGGGCTTTATTGGCTCTAATTTTGCGCACTATTGGAAACAAAAATATCAAGATGATTTGATACTCGTATACGATGCCATGACTTATTCTGGCAACAGAAAAAATTTAGAGCCACTAGAAGACGCAGAAAACTTATTTTTCGTGGAAGGAGACATATGTAATTTTGATAAGGTCTTAGCTACCATTCAAGATTACAATGTAAATACTATTGTCCATTTTGCTGCCGAAAGTCATGTGGATAAATCTATTTCTGGTCCAGATGTTTTCGTTCAAACAAACCTCGTAGGAACGCACACTCTGTTAAGTGCGGCAACAAAGTGCTGGTTAGCAGGTTCTGGGCAAGAGCATCGCTTTCACCATATTTCCACTGACGAAGTATTTGGATCACTTAATATCGAAGAACCAGCTTTCCATGAACTTCGTCAGTATGAGCCCAACTCCCCATACTCTGCATCTAAAGCAGGTTCGGATCATCTAGTGCGAGCATACTTTAAAACTTATGGTCTACAGGTTAGCACTAGCAACTGCTCCAATAATTATGGGCCTTATCAGCACCCCGAAAAACTAATCCCCCAAACAATTACAAATATTCTATTGGGTAATCCTATTAGAGTTTATGGTGATGGTAGAAATATTCGAGATTGGCTTTATGTGGAAGATCATTGTCGAGGAGTAGATTTCATTATTGAAGGTGGCGAGGTTGGTGAAACGTATAATATTGGAGGAAACTGCGAGCGAGAGAACATTCATATTGTAGAATTTCTTTGCGATGAATTGCAGTCTCGTTTTGAATGCAGTGACATACTTCCCAGGCAATTTCCAAAATCTCGTGCTGCTCAAGGGAAATTGAATCGTGATCTAATTACTAAAGTGGCAGACAGGCCAGGACATGATAGGCGATATGCGATTAATGCTAATAAAATTAAAGAGGGCCTCGGGTTTTTACCTGCAGAAACATTCGAAAGTGGAATCGCGCGCACAATCAGCTGGTATCTAGAACGTGAAAATTGGTGGCGTGAACTTATATAGACCTAATCAAAAAATGGTATTTCAGGCCAGGCAAGTGCATTGCTATCTTTTCCTGACAGCGTTGGATTCTTTTGATCAGGAAGGGGCCAACTAATCCCAACAGTAGGGTCGTTCCACGCAAGGGTGAATTCACTGTCTGGATCATAATAGTTCGTGCACTTATATTGGAAATCGGCAGTGCTAGAAGTAACACAAAAGCCATGAGCAAAGCCTTCGGGAATCCAAAGCATTTTGTGGTTAATATCATTTAATGTGATTCCAAACCACTGACCAAAGCTGGGAGAAGACTTTCGCAAATCCACGGCAACATCAAAAACCTCACCCCTTGCAACTTTGACTAATTTCCCCTGGGGTTGGTTTAGCTGAAAATGCAAGCCCCTTAAAATTCCTTTCTTTGATCGACTGGTATTGTCTTGCACGAAGTTAACATCCAAACCTGCCGATGCGAAATTCTTGGAATTCCAGTTTTCCAAAAAAAACCCTCTGTCATCACCAAATATCTCAGGAGTGATTATAAGCACGTCTTTAAGGTGGGTATTCTCAACCTTCATTAAAAGGCGCTTTATCGGGATCAATGAGTCCTTTTAGATATTCACCGTATCCACTTTTTTCTAGTGGAGCTGCAAGTGCTAATAATTGCTCTCCATCAATGTAACCTTGTCGATAGGCCGTCTCATTTGGGCAGCATATTTTTAATCCTTGGCGCTCTTCAATGACACGGATAAAGTTTCCTGCATCAAGCAAACTCTCATGTGTTCCAGTATCCAGCCATGCCGAGCCGCGGGCCATGATTTCTACGTGTAGATTTTCGCGTTCAAGATATATTCGGTTGACATCTGTAATCTCTAGTTCGCCCCTTTCAGAGGGTTGCATGGTTTTAACGATATCTACCACTTCATTATCATAGAAATATAGCCCTGTTACAGCATAGTTGGATTTTGGGTTATCTGGCTTCTCGATAATATTAAATGGCATTCCCTTCTTATCGAACTCAATTACTCCATAGCGCTCGGGGTCGTTAACGTAGTAGGCAAAGATCGTTGAACCTTTATCTCGCTTTACGGCGCCTTGCAATTTTTCAGTAAATCCACTCCCGTAAAAAATATTGTCTCCCAATATGAGGCTCGCTGGACTATTGCCAATAAACTCCTCTCCCAACAAAAATGCTTGCGCAAGCCCTTCCGGAGTTGGCTGCACAACATACTGAATATTCAAGCCCCATTGTGATCCATTACCTAGCAAATCAGCGAACGCCATTTGATCTCTCGGCGTTGTGATAACCAAGATGTCACGAATTCCTGCAGACATTAAAGTAGTTAGGGGGTAATAAATCATTGGCTTGTCATAGACAGGCATCAATTGCTTACTGACCGTCGTGGTTAAAGGAAATAGTCTTGTTCCTGCGCCGCCGGCGAGAATCATGCCTTTGTAGTGTATGTTGGTCATATTTAAATGAAGCGTCCCTGTCAGGATCAATTATAATTGGAATGGGTACATTAGTGACAATTATCTTATCACTAAGATAATTAGGTTTATAACATGGCACTGGAGTTTTAGATAATCGCTGCTAGAATCTGATCCCGTTCACGGTAAGGCTTTATATTTTGAGTAATTTTTAGCCTCGCCTGAGTTCGCTCGTCCCAGAAAATCCAAGGGAGACAAACTTGAAGGAGGCTGCTATTACGCAACCTGATACAGTGCATTTTTTTGAAAGTGGCCCTGATCTCGATTCACATACACCTAGTGAAAGTTCGGTGAGTTCCGCCCTAGCATCTCATGATCGATCTTTAAGAATTGCACTTCTTGGATATCGCAGTGACCCTTATAGCGGAGGTCAAGGCGTATACATACACTATCTTAGTAAAGCGCTTATTGATGCTGGACATCGTGTTGATGTTATCTCTGGACCTCCCTACCCTCAGCTTGATCCTGGAGTAAAGCTAATAAAACTTCCAAGCTTAGACTTATTCCAGAATGGACTTGGCTCCATTAGACCCAAAAACTTACTCTCGATAACCGACCTAATAGAATGGATCAGCAAGCTCACTGGCGGATTTGCTGAGCCCTATTCATTTGGCCGTCGTGCTTTAAAGTATTTGCTTAAACATAGAGATGAATACGATTTGATTCATGATAATCAATCTCTAAGTTTTGGGATGCTAAAAATCCAAAACCTTGGATTTCCATTAGTGACTACGATTCATCATCCAATAACTAGTGATTTGAGAATAGCTTTATCAGATGCGTCAACTTGGCAAGATAGACTATTAATTCGACGATGGCATTCTTTCCTTAAGATGCAAGTCACAGTAGCTAGACGTCTGCGAAACATTGTTACGGTGTCTCAATGTTCACAGAAAGATATAGCATCAGACTTTGCTCTATCCTTAGAAAGGATCAGTGTAATTTATAATGGTATAGATACTAATATTTTTAAGCCTATTCCAGAAATAGATAGACGCTCAAATCTGGTGATGGCCACGGCATCTGCGGATGCTCCGCTGAAAGGCGTTAGATATCTTCTAGAGGCGTTTGCAATTTTACTTCAAAAATATCCGGATCTTGAATTAGTCTTGGTTGGAAAGCTACGTCAGGGAGGAGATGCCGAGCGACTTGTTGAAGACTTGAATTTGAGTTCTAGCGTATCTTTTGTATCTGGAATCAGTACGCTAGCGCTCGTTGAAATGTACGCACAAGCCACACTCGTAATTGTTCCTTCCGTCTATGAAGGATTTGGATTACCAGCTGGTGAGGCAATGTCTTGCGGAGTGGCAGTGGTTTCAACTAATGGAGGAGCCTTGCCGGAAATTGTTGGTGATAATGCGATGGTAGTTCCCACGCGTGATTCTAAGGCATTGGCAGATGCAGCTTCAAAATTGCTAGAAGAGCCTAGTTTGCGTGAGGATATGGGAAAAGAGGCTCGTGAACACATTAAGCAATGTTTTAGTTGGGAAGCTTGTGCGAAAAATATGACTAAATATTATGAGAATATCATAGCCAATGCAGACGATTGATTTTAGTTATCTACCAGTTCGGACCGGGGATCTCATCTTAGATCTTGGCTGTGGTGAAGGCAGGCACGTTTTTGCGGCCGCTTGTCATTTAGATGTTAACGTATTTGGTGTGGATTTAAATAAGGCAGATTTGCTGTCTGCTAAAAGAAAAGAAAAAGAAGTCATGATAAGAGATGGCAGCGCGGCCGAATTTATCGTGGGTGACGCATTGTGTTTGCCATTTGAAGATGATTGCTTTGATGCTGTTATATGCAGCGAGGTGCTCGAACATGTCAGAGATTACCAATCTGTATTGAAAGAAATCGGGCGTGTTTTGCGAAGCGGTGGTTTTTTTTGCGCTAGTGTTCCTAGGCGTTGGCCCGAAAAAATTTGCTGGGCACTAAGTCGCGAATATCATGAAGTGCCCGGTGGACATGTCCACATTTTTAGGACTGGACAATTGCGAAAGGAGATAGAGAACCTTGGCATGCGGTATTATCGTCGACACTGGGCTCATGCATTACATGTCCCATTTTGGTGGCTGAAATGCATCTTCTGGAAATCCCAAAACACTAATCTACTTGTTTCCTTGTACCATAGAATGTTGGTTTGGGATTTAATGCGCCAGCCGTTAATAACCCGTCTTTTGGAGTCTCTGCTAAATCCGTTTATGGGTAAAAGTGTGGTTTTGTACTTCCGTAAGGACGCTTCAATATGAGCGGTCTTTATTTAAGTCGAGGCTTATTTCCAAAGGATTTTCTTCGTCCAACTGTAGAGTTTGTGCTAGATGTTCAAAAGGAGTCAGGTGAAATACCTTGGTTTTCTGGAGGCCATAGCGACCCCTGGGATCATGTCGAGGCTGCTATGGGGTTGTCGATTGGCGGAGAGTGGAACGCAGCAGAACTAGCTTATAGATGGTTGGCAGAAAATCAATTACCAGATGGAAGTTGGTGGTCGGGTTATAGAGGCGCTGAAATAGACAATGGTGAGCGTAGGGAGAGTAATTTCGTAGCGTATTTTGCAACTGGAATATGGCACCAGTATTTAGTTACTGGGGATAGAAGGTTTTTAATAGAAATGTGGCCGGCAGTCGAATTGGCGATAAGTTTTGTATTATCTTTGCAGTCTGAGTATGGAGATATTGACTGGTCAGTTGATTCTAGTGGTACCGCGTCAGGTGATTCATTAGTTACCGGCTGCGCATCTATTTATAAAAGTCTCGAATGTGCTTTTAATATCTCCGCAACTTTAGGCCATAATCGACTTGGCTGGCTCGAAGCGAGACAGAAATTAGGTGAAGCATTGCGCGGAATGCCGCAGCGCTTTGACAGAACTTGGGAAAGCAAAGCTCGTTACTCGATGGATTGGTTTTACCCGGTGTTGACAGGAGTCGTGCAAAGCTTAGATGCGCGAAAACGTATGGATTCACGTTGGGACGAATTTGTAGAAGAGGGATTAGGCTGCAGATGCGTTGTTGATCAGCCTTGGGTTACTGTTGCCGAATCTTGTGAAATGGTTCTAGCACTGCTT
This sequence comes from uncultured Halieaceae bacterium, assembly GCA_913051825.1. Lineage (GTDB taxonomy): Bacteria > Pseudomonadota > Gammaproteobacteria > Pseudomonadales > Halieaceae > CABYJX01. Next base: position 3,786 of record CAJXCR010000066.1, on the reverse strand, counting down.
GCTATCAATGACAGATCTACCGCGACGGAGGTTTTCAGTTGGCTGTCCCAATGGCGAGAAGATAGCGGTGCTTATTGGACAGGTTATCAATTAGTGGAAGACATCCTTTGGCCAGATGAGCAGCCTACTTGGACGGCTGGCGCTATTTTATTAGCTGCAGATGCTTTAACTGAACATACTGGCGCTGCTAATCTTTTTACATCGGTAAATCTGATTTCCGATGCTAACGCAAAAGTTTCTAGCTTGGGTCTAGAATAAATCTATATTTTAAAGTCTCTTTAAAATTCGTAGACTGGCCACTTCCAAAAAGAGTGAAAACAGACCTGACGCAATTGCAAGATCATAAATAGCACGAGGCGCTTGTCCGCCAGCTTCAGGGGCTTCAAAGACATCATGGATGGCAAGAAAGCCATCCTTCATTAAAAATTGAGACCAATTTCGATAATCATCCAACGCTGTTTCAAGGCTATGCCCTCCGTCGATGAAAATCATTGCCAAAGGAGTTTGCCAAGCGCTAGCAACAATAGAGGATCTTGCGACTATTGGCACAATGTTGTTTTCAACTCCCATATCAAAAATATTTTTTCTAAACTCTAAAAATGAATCTACTTCTCCGGTTTGTGTGCTTACCAGATCAGGGTCGTGAAAGAATTCGCCTATTTGATGTTCCTCAGATCCTCTGTGGTGGTCAATCGTAAAGACAACTTTACCATTTTTGCGACAGCCCAAAGCTAGGTAGATTGTAGATTTACCGCAATAGCTGCCTATTTCTAAAATTGACCCTAAATTAGATGCCAGTTTAGAAATTTTATATAGGGATTCACCTTCTTCACTTGAAAGAAACCCTTTTATAGTCGATAGACCTTTTGGAAATTTAGCCATGTTTTTATTTATACACCGCACAAAATGGTACTTTGACGTTATCTTTTTTGTGATCTATAGGCAAGGCCAGTAGGTACTGTGTGCTAGCTTGCTATCTTTGGTGAAGGTATCCTAAATGCAAATCTATTTGAGGGCCCCGGTAGTTGGCTAGAACCCTTTACAATTTTTTACTCTATTTAGCTTTTCCATTTTTTGTTTTGAGGATGATGATGCGTTCTTTAAACATGCCTGGCTATCGGCGGCGATTTTTGGAACGTTTTGGTATTTTAGATACCACGGTTTTGCGAGATAGCGATATTATCTGGATTCATGCTGCTTCGGTAGGCGAAGTATTCGTAGCGACACCCTTAATAAAGTCACTTCTAATTCAATACCCAAACTTCAGACTAGTCGTTACAACAACTACACCAACGGGTAGCGATTTAATTAATAAAGCTTTTGGCGATAGTGTTTTTCACGTATACGTTCCTTGGGATTTACCCGGTTCAGTGAGGCGTTTTTTAGATAATGTGCGGCCAAAGTTATTGTTGTTAATAGAGAGAGAACTGTGGCCTAACATAATTTACCAAACCGGTGTCATCGGGTGCGCAATAATATTGGTTAATGCTCGTTTATCCGAGCGATCAGCTAGCCATTATGCAAAGTTTAGTTCCGTCGCTTCCAGCATGCTTGGTTCCTTGAATTTAGTAGCCTGTCAATCTGAGGAAGATGCGCGCAGGTTCATTTTACTTGGTTTGTCGCCTAAGAAAATTGTAGTTACTGGCAATATCAAGTTCGATTTGGAAATTTCTAATGCTCTCGAATTGGAAACAAATAAATTTATAGAACTCAATGGTCTTATATCACGCTTTGTAATTGTTGCAGCGAGCACTCACCCAGGTGAGGAAAAAATTATTCTGGAGTCATTTTCAAAGATTAAGAAGAAAAATGAGAGTTCGATATTGATTTTGGCACCACGTCATATAGAGCGGTGCGATGAGGTCTTAAAAGAGTGCTCTTCTGAGAATTGGCAAGTAATTCGTTATTCAGAAATACCATCGATCAATTCGGAGCACGATATATTGTTAGTCGATACTACGGGAGATCTCTTAAAACTCATGGGTGTTGCAAATGTGGCGATAGTGGGGGGAAGCTTTATCCCGCATGGCGGACATAACATGCTAGAGGCTGCTGTATGGGGGGTTCCGATATTAACCGGACCCTACACTCGTAATTTCGATGAAATTGCGAAGCTACTTGTTTCTTCTGGAGCGATGCTGCAAATTCAACCGGAGTTACTTTCAAGTAATTTGTTAAAGCTAATGGAGGATAAGGATATAAGCTTGCGCATGAGCAATGCCGGAAAGCAGTTGATGAAGAGTACTAGAGGATCAAAAGATAAAACGTTGAATTTAATTTCTAACTTTTTATATTAGATATTATTGATTGCTTAAAGTGACTGATTTTATCGGTTCAAGGTGGCCATCTAATGAAAAAATATCATCTGGTGCTAAAATTCCTGCTTGCTCCTTTAGGCGAAGAAGGTTGCTAATATAGTCGTAGCGTGAATTAGCATAATCTCTTTTGGCGGCAAAAAGAGCATTTTGCGCATTCAATACGTCCACCACATTTCTGGTTCCAACTTCATATCCAGCCTGGGTAGCATCTAACGCGCTTTTTGAAGAGATAATACTTTGTTTGCGGGCTTTAACCCTAGAAACATCGCTGACCACAGTCATATGAAGAGACCGAGTATTAGCGATCGTATTTCTTGTCAGATTAATCCTGTTTTGTCTTGCCGCATTAAATTCTTGTGCCGCTCGGCGGCGATTTGCGCTAATTAAACCTCCGGTTGATAGCGGTACTGACAATTCGATCATCCAGCTCTCAGTTTCTTCTAGCTGATCTGGTCTGGTGTCAAACCCGGTAGCAGGTGTACGCAAAAGATTGCCAGTTAAATCATAATCAGAATAGCTATAAGTTCCTCGTATCACTGGTGAATGCTTGGAACTGAATGCACGAGAGTTTTGCCTAGCTGCCTCCTCAGCTGCCTGACTAGCCTGCAAAGAAAAATTATTTTTGAGAGCAAACTCTACCCACTGAGCACGATCTATAGGGTCTGGGAGGCTCGCATTGAAATCTTCTCTCAGTTTATGGAGTTCATTGTGTGGTTGGCCAGTTAATACTGAAAGTTGCTCTAAAGCTACCGCCACTTTGTTCTGATCAATAATTCTATTTACTTCTGCGAGGTCTTTAGCAGCACTAGCTTCGTACACATCGGTCACAGCTATTAAGCCTACTTCAAAACGTTGTTGGCTTTGCTCTAATTGCTTAATAAAGGCGCGTTCTTGCGCCCTTGATGCAGTTAAATTATCTTTTGAGCGAAGCACTTCCAGATAGGCCACCACAACGCGAGTAATTAGATTTTGTTGATTTGCTGCGAAGGTTGCTTCTGCTTGCTTGGATAGCTGTTTACCAGCAGCAAAAGTAAACCACGCTGAAAGATCAAATAATGCTTGGTCTACTCTGAACTCGTAGCCATCGATGTCAATATCAGTTTTGGTAGTAGTGTCCACAGCAATGAGTGACCCATTCGAAGAAAAATTAATACTTTCTCGGACTGTTGTACTATCCTGATTTTGCAGCCTGTATGATGCATTCATTTGAGGTAGTAGCGGAGCAAGGGCAGCATATTTTTGCTCTCTCTTCGCTTTGTACTGAGCCCTCTCAGCTTTAAGTTGAGAATCGTTGTTTAGCGCAAGTTGATAAACATCGCTCAGCGACTCTGCAGAAATTTGATATCCGAACAGGCTAAATATAATTCCGATCGCAGCCATTTGAATAAAACGCATTAGTCTCTCTCTTAGTTTAGTAGCTGAGTGCGGAGCGAATTCTACCAGCCTATTAAAAAATGAACACGAAATA
>CAJXCR010000065.1 GCA_913051825.1 uncultured Halieaceae bacterium | reverse complement strand
GAGTATTACGCTTGATTTGAAATCAAAAGAGGGTCGTGAGTTGTTTCATGAGTTGGTTACGACAGCTGACGTGGTGTGGAACAATTTGCGTGGAAATCAGCCTGAAAGATTGGGCATAGACTACGCTAATCTCAAATCTATTAAACCCAATATCATTTGTACACATATTTCAGCATATGGTCGAGATAATGATCGTGCTGATTGGCCAGGCTACGATTACCTTATGCAGGCTGAGTGCGGATTCCTGCACTTGACAGGTGAACCGGAATCCCCTCCGGCCAGATTTGGTCTTTCAATTATTGATTTCATGACAGGCGCTGTTGCTGGTATGGGCACGTTGGCAGCGCTATTGGGTCGAGAACGTGATGGTGGTAGGGATGTTGACATAAGTTTATTTGATGTTGCTTTGCACCAGTTAAGCTATCCCGGCACCTGGTATATGAACCATGGTATTAAAACTGATCGACTTCCTCGCGGATCGCACCCTTCCAACACGCCTGTTCAGCTTTTCAAAACTGCGGACGGATGGATTTTTATCATGTGCATGACGGAAAAATTCTGGGGGCTATTTCTGGATATTATTGGCCATCCACAACTGGCCGAAGATCCTCGATTCGCTAACATGGGAAAACGTGCCGAAAATCGCGATACGCTGACTTCAGTATTGGACGATATACTTTCCGGTAATTCAACTTCTCACTGGCTTGATAAACTAAAAACCAAAGTGCCGGTTGCTCCTGTTTATGATTTACCTGCTGCTTTAGATAATCCATTCGTTGCTGATATTGGAATGAGACAGAGTTTGCCTCACGGTGAGAGAGATCTAAAAGTTCTAAGAAACCCCATTCGATTTAACTCGCAGCGTTTACCTTCTAAACCGGGTCACGGTCTTGGCCAAGATAATGCGGGTATTATTGGTGATGAGCTTGGGCATATAGAACGACTTTCTGAGTTAAGCGACCGTAATATAATTTAGTGTGCGTCCAAGAAGTCGTGTAAGATTTTGCAAAAAGCAATCTTTTCTTCTTTACCTGCGACTACGTGTGCTACCTCATTCATGCTAACTCCCGTTGAATTTCTCAGACCTTGTTCTAGTGGTAGTGTTGTTCTGGGTCCAGTAATGACATCAAGACCGGCATGGATGACCAGTGTTGGCGCAGGTATGTCTTTAAGATGGGGTCGAATATCGTGACCGTTACACGCCTCAACGAATCTTAGATGCGCCTGAAGATTTCCTTCAAGGATTCCCCATACACCTCCACTACCTAGAAGTTTTTGCCGGTTAGTAATGTAATAATCTGGGCGAAAGGAATATACAGCGACTAGTTCCTGGAAGGCTAAAAATCCGGCTTTCTCATGCATTGTTGCCAAGGCATTTAATTGATCTCTGAGACACTCGTCCGAGTAGGTCCAGCAGCCCATATTGACCATACAACGAACTAGGTCTGGCCTCTTGAGAGCCACATACTGCCCAATACATGCACCAATGCCTACCAAGCCAACGAAATAAGTGTTGGTCATGCCTAGGTGATCTAGTAATCCGATAATATCATCCGCATAAAGTTCAGTGCTTGGAGTTATAGAGAGATCGTCATCTGACTCACCAATACCTCGGTAGTCTACAAGCAGTACCGAATATTTTTCGGTCATTCCTCGCGCTAGGAAACCCTCGCGGCCATGACAAAAAGTGTCCCAGCCTCCAATGTAGACCGCTGGTGGGCCTTCTCCATGGATCTCGTAATACATATTATGGTTGTTTATATATGCTGTGGGCATGCGCAAATTCCTTTTTGTTATGAAAATAGTTTAGCTTTGGATATGCGAAAGCACATCACTAAGTTTTACGACATCAGCATATCTTCGACCAACGTCACGTAGATTATCCCAATGGGGACCTTCGTCTTGATCACCACAGCAATCTTCAGGCACGATTGTTCTGTAGCCAAAAGAAAAACTATCTATTATTGAAGCTCTGACACATCCTGACGTAGTGCATCCTGTAATAATCGTAGTATCAATTTGATGTCTTGTCAGCCATGCATGAATAGGAGTTTGGAAGAAAATTGAGGGTGCTGTTTTGGTGAATTCAAAAACATAGTCAGGATCTGAGATTCTCGGGTCAAACTCTGTGGCATGATTGCCATGATAGAAGCTGCCGTCATAAAGCGAGGAAATTTTCCAATAGGCCATATCTGATCTGCTGTTCCATGAGACGCGACATGATGCGACTGGAATTTCTTTTTTCTTCGCTTCTGCCAGAAGTGTGGCCGTGTTATCAACTGCACGTTGCACATGAGCAGATCGACCAAGCACGCTACTTTCATCGGTAAACCCTTTTTGAAAATCCACTATAAGTACCGCCGGGTGATCACCAAACCCAATGTCTTCTTGTCCGTAGCCAGCTTGTTCAAATTTATCCATATAGGTTACTCCTGTCGATCTTCTAATGCACTAGCGTGTCATTTCAACTAAAATACCTGAACATTTCAAGCTTGAGTTAAATTCAGATTATGCGACCCACTTTTATTGACTCCTTTACACAAGACGTATCTATTGATCTATCAAATACTGCTTTGCTAATCATTGATATGCAAAATGCTACTGGTAATCGTGAAATGGGATTAGGGAAAAAATTAGCAGCTGAGGGCGCATTTGCCGATGCAGAATATAGATTTAATCGAATTGAGCAGATCTTGATTCCTAATATCCAAAAACTGGCTAAAGGTTTCAGAGATATTGGTGCTAAGGTCATTTACATTACCTACGGCTCTAATCTTCCCGATGGTAGTGATGTTCCAGAGCACATTGCAGGAATCGTTAAAGCAACAAATAACTTAGAAGGTCAACCTGAGCATGAAATTGTTGCTGATTTGACTCCACTTTCTGGAGAGCTAGTTTTAAACAAAACGACGATGGGCGCTTTCCGATCTACTGGGATACACTCCCACTTGTCGGCTATGGGAATCAAGACTCTAGTGTGTGTTGGAGTATCGACTAATAATTGTGTTGCGATGACAGCGATGGAAGCATGCGATGCTCAATACAGAGTGATTATCGTTAGCGACGGCACGGGAACTGATAGTGAAGAGATGCAGGAAGCTACTCTGACTATGTTAGGACGCTTGTGGGCCAAGGTCATGACAACTAATGAAGTGCTAGATGAATTAGCTGCTAGCAACTAAGCAGCTTTTTTTAAACACCTCTAGAATGCTTTTTCCAAAATCAAATTGGTTTGGCTTACTTCTGGTTATTATTGGTTCGGTTATGTTGGCTGCAAAAGGTCTTTTTGCAAAGCACCTCTATGGAATGGGTATTGATTTTGAGACCGTTGTTGCAGTGCGCACGGTCATAGCGGTTCCAGGATTTTTCCTAATTGCCCTTGCCGAGCGCTCATACATACCTTCACCACAAATCAACATTTTTGATTATGCACAAGCGGCTTTAGCAGGATTAACTTGTTATTATTTTGGGTCGTTCGTGAATTTCTATGCACTGACCCTCATTGACGCAAGTTTAGAACGTGTCTTGCTCTATAGCTATCCAGCAATGGTGGTGTTACTCAGCGCCTTGATCGGTGCTATTAGGATAGATATTCCTATACTGTTTGCTTCTGTCGTAACTTATTGCGGTATCGCTATTGCCGTTGGGGCCGGTGACGCTGGGTTATGGATGAAAAATTCTGAGGGCGCTCTCTGGGTTCTTACTTGCTCTCTAACCATTGCGATTTATTTTTTATTTAGCGCCCGACTTACCAAAAAAATGGGTAGTGGACGATTCACTTTTGTAGCAATGTGTGCTGCTGGTATGGCTTATGCTGTTCACTATGAGTTTCGTTTTGGTTGGAATTCCTTGTCTCTTAATAGCGAAGCTTGGTCAATACTTATTATAATGATTGTCTTTGTAACCGTACTTCCTCTCTATTTAGTTGCGGAAGGAGTGAGAAGAATTGGAGCTTCTCGCGCAGCAATTGCAAGTGCTATTGGTCCACCGGCGACAGCAGTTATGGCGGTCTTAGTGCAGGATGAAATTCTAACTATGTCTCAGGTTGTTGGTATGATCATGGTGATAGCGGCTATATTGTGGCTAGAGCTAAGGCAAGAAAATTCTAAAATCGGGCGACAATTGCAATAATCATTTTTCTCTTGATCTTCGTTCTAATATCTCCTGAAGGTCTATAATACGCTGAGCTTTTTTTACTATTGCATAATCAACAAAGTTTCCATCGATCTCGATTGATGCCGAACCATCCGACTCTGATTTCTCGAACGCTAAAATGACTTTCTGAGCATAAGCAATTTCATCGCTATCAGGTGAAAAAATTTTATTGCAGAGTGATATTTGATCTGGATGGATACAGAGCTTGCCAGAAAAACCAAAAGTTCGACCCCGTTCAGCAGAAGCGATAAAACGATCGTTATCTTTTATTTCTAATACGACGGTATCTATTGGAGGCTCTATATTTGCGATTCGGCATGCATGTCCGATTTTGGATCGAGCGTAGGATAAAACTTCTTCGTCACGATTCCAAATGTAGTTTAAGTCAAGTGTGTAATCGCCACCACCAAAAGCGAGACGGCAAATACGATCTGAGCCAGCGGCAATTTCATTAGCGTTCTCGACACCTTTTGCAGTTTCTATTATGGGTAAAAGTTCAATTGAATTGAGTTTTAAGCCAGATTTCTTTTCTGCTTCGCTAATTTGAAAAGAAACTTGCTCGACCATTTCTGAAGTCTCCGCTTTTGGTAATACAATACCATCAAGCCATGGACCTACGACTTCTTGGATGTCATTTTCGAAAAATTCCGTGTCGCACCCATTAATCCTAATATACCCATGAGCTTTGTGTGGTTTAGAAAGAGCGTCGATCACTTGCTTTCGTGATAGAATTTTCTCTTTGGCTGGGACTGAATCCTCCAAATCCAGGATTACAGCGTCAGCATCCAAGGCAAACGCTTTTTCCACCTTTCGTGCGTGGTTTCCTGGTGCAAATAGAAAGCTTCTTATGAGCGTATTAGTTTTCACTCTTGCATCCTTTGACAGAAGTTATAAGCGTTAGAATTGTCTGAACATTTCGTTGTATGTGCAAGAACTAAAATATAGAGGATTAAGATGAGTAAGAGACAAGATTTGGAAATAGCACCTAAACATTATAAGGCCTCTACTGGGCGTTATTTAGAAGAATTTACGGTGGGTGATGTTTATGAACATCATCCTGGAAGAACTGTCAGTCAGCAAGATAATGCTTGGTTTACATTGCTTACCATGAATACCCATCCGTTACACTTTGACGAAGAATATGCAAAAACGACCGAATTCGGTCGCCCTTTAATAGCTAGCCCATTAACCGTTGCTATTGTTGTAGGTATGAGTGTTTCTGATGTTAGTGAAAAAGCTATCGCTAACCTTGGATGGAAAGAGATAAAACTGCCCAATCCAGTATTTCCTGGAGATACTCTTTATGCTAAGTCAGAAGTTATAGAAGTTAGGGAATCAAAATCACGACCAAATGCAGGGATCGTTACTGTAAACACTGTTGGAATAAATCAGGACGAAGTGATCGTGTGTGAGTTTGAAAGATCTATGTTAATACCGAAAAAAGAGATGGGTACTAAAGAAGTATGAGGACAGACAAATGAGTAATCATAAGATGGAAAAACCAACCACTGCGGAAGATCATCTGGAAGTTGAAGGACAGATTCTTACTGCCATCGATAAGTGGGTTGAGAAAGAGGTAAGACCAATTGCACGAGAATATGATCAGGCCGACGAATATCCTGAACAGCTTGTAGAACAGATGAAGGAGCTCGGGTTATTTGGTGCGACTATCTCTCAGGAATATGGTGGATTAGGACTCAGTGCAACTACTTATGCCAGGGTTGTCATGCGAATAGCTCAAGTCTGGATGGCGCCTACAGGGATTTTTAATTCTCATCTGATTATGGCCAACTGCGTTGAACGCCATGGCACAGATTCACAGAAGGAGAAATTTCTACCTCGCTTTGCTACGGGTGAATTGAGGGGAGGAATAGGCCTCACTGAACCAGATGCTGGAACAGATCTTCAAGGTATTCGCACCACCGCGACCCGCGAAGGAAAGAATTACGTTATTAATGGCACTAAAACCTGGATTACTAATGGAGTTAAAGGTACGTGCATTGCTATTTTGACGAAAACGGATGCCACTGCCTCTCCGGCGCACAAGGGAATGAGTCTTTTTCTCTGTGAAAAGGGAGATGGTTTCAGTGTAGGGAAAAAACTTAAGAAACTTGGTTATCGATCTATTGATAGTGGTGAGTTAATTTTTCAAGATTTTCAAGTTTCCTCTGATAACTTAATTGGTGGAGAAGAGGGTAGAGGATTTCACCAGATCGTTGGCGGGCTTGAGCTTGGTCGAATAAATATTGCGGCGCGGGGTGCTGGCATGGCAGATGGGGCTACAAAAATGGCCCTGGCGTATGCAAAAGATAGAAAAACTTTTCAAAAACCAATCGTTGAGCACCAGGCTATACAGCTTAAGCTCGCAGAGATGTCAACGCGTGCTGAAGCTGCCAGATTACTAGTTGAACAAGCTGCGAAAAAATTCGACTTAAACGAGCGTTGTGATCTGGAGGCTGGACAAGCTAAGTACTTTGCTTCAGAAAGTGCTGTTCAAAATAGTCTGGATGCTATGAGAGTATTTGGGGGTTATAGCTATTCTCCTGACTATGAAATAGAAAGATTTTATCGGGACGCTCCGTTGCTTTGCATTGGTGAGGGAACAAATGAAATTCAGCGAGTGATTATTGCAAAACAGATGGTTGCACGATCCGATTAGATCAGTGCTACGCACCTAGCTATAAATCTTTCAAACCTGATTAGGTTTTGTTAGAAAGGTAGTATAAGTCGAGACTGGCTCTCTTTCGGTTCTAAAAGTATTGACTACAGATTCACCGGCAGCATAACCGATAGACATTCCGCAAATAAGCATCTGATCATCTGGCGCCCCGAGCAGTTGCATCACAGTGTCATAGTAATTGCAGAACGCTGCTTGGGAGCATGTCTCCAATCCTTCCGCCCTTGCCGCAAGCATCAAAGATTGAATAAACATGCCACAATCTATCCAACTGCCCAGCTCCATATCTCTATCAATTGTGAAGAACATGCCTACTGGAGCATCGAAAAAGGTATAGTTACGGCCATGCTGTAGCTGCATCTTTTCCTTGTCTTCTTTCTTAATACCCAGAACACCATATAGACCCCACCCAGTAGCTCTTCGTCGGTTAATATAGGGTTCTCTCCAGTTAACTGGATAGTAATTATATTCTCGTTCTCCCAGGTCGCCAGACATGTGTCTCTCATAGCACGCATTACTTATCTTTTCTTTCGCTTCGTCACGCACAACCCAAACCTTCCAAGGCTGAATATTAGAGCCAGAGGGTGATCTACCTGCTACACCTAGAATATTCTCTATGACCTCGTTAGAGACGTCTCTTGATGTATCGAATTCTCGAATACTCTGACGTCCAACAATTGCTTCATTTACATGCATACGTGCACTCCGGATTTTGGTCTTTCAAAGGTTAAAGCTATAGGTTTAAGGTAGATTCCAAGGTATGTAAATACCAATGCACAAAGGCTTGGAGTTGTTCTTCAAACTCGGGGTGGTAAGGACCTGGTTTAAAAAAACGGGAGTTTACTCCTTCGCTGTTCCTGTTAATGATGTACTCATCTTCAAGCGAGGTGTGGTGCCATAGCCATGTTAGCTTGTCTTTGTCGTAGTCTGTTCCCTCCTTGGCATCTTCATTGACGAACCAGACCAGCTCCATATCAGTAGAAGTTATACTTCGGGGAATGAATCGGTAAAGAACACAGTGATCCGGATAATTCAGCATAAAGCTTAGTGGCCCCATCTGAAAATCACCTGTGCCTCCATCATAGTCTTTAATGTTTCCCATTAGGGGAGCAACAGGTTCACCGTCTTCGCTTCCAGTTTTATAGCCATCGTATAGTGCATATCGACTTGTATATACGCATGCTCCAAATTCTTCAGCATTTAGATAGATTCTGTCATAATCTTTTCCCATGCCTTTAATTCCAGTAATTTTCTCGGTGTTCTCAAGCATTTTCTCTACAACCGGCTCTACTTTTTCATAGACATCTTTAAGCGTATGGCTTTTGGCATATGCGCGATGTGAGGTGGCGCAGTGGTAGCATTCTAGATAGTTTTCTAGCACTAACTTCCAGTTAGTGGCGATCTGATAGGTATGCTTATGAGCAACTTTTGCTTTTTCCAGATTGTAGGCGCCTAGAGGTTTTCTCAAATTTTCTAATGGTTTGGAAAAATCGGATGCTTCAGAGTTGCAGTTTATAAATACTAGGCCCATAAATACGGTTGTTTGAATAGCAACTAATCCGTGCTCTTTGGGATCGAAATCTGAGCGCATGTGCATTTCTCTAGCTGCTTTCAGCGTGCCGTCGGTGTTATAGACCCATCCATGATAAGGACAGACGAACGTTTTTTTATTGCCGCATTTTTCCTCACAAATCCGAGCTCCTCGATGTCGGCAGATATTATGTAATGCGCGTATTTCTCCTGCGCTATCGCGGGTGAGGATTATTGACTCTTCTCCTATATCAAATAGCAGAAAGTCATTTTTTTCTTGTAGTTCGCTAGCATGACAAGCATAAATCCAGCTGCGAAAAATCAGATGCTTCAGCTCTCTCTCGTAAACTAAATGAGATCGATAGAAGTAACGGTCTATCGCATGCTGGGGTCGAGCCTTCTCTGCGGCTAATTTACCACTTAATTTTTCGGTTGAATCTTCTAAATCTTCAGCAATAAACTGCATTTTGGTATTCTCAGAACCTAGAGCATTTCTAGTTAGCTTTGAGGAGGCTCAGATGGTTGCGCGTCAAAACGCAACCGCCGGAGTCTGTCTTCTTCTGCCCGGATTGAAGACCGGACCATCTAGAACACGGCAAGGAGCTAAGACTCTAGTCCAGTGCAATTCTCTTTCGTAGTAAATTTCAGCTGTTAATTCTTCACCTACTTCGCCATACGGCATCTCAATTTGGGCGAAGGCCACATTTGATTTGGCAGTCGGACACCAAGCCGCAGAAGTTACATTACCAACCTGTTTGTCACCTTTAAGTATAAAGGAATGGTCTGCAGGCTTATTTCCGTCAACATCGAGGATTGCAAAACGGTACCTGGATCCAGTTTCACGTTCCTTTAGTAGCGATCTCCTGCCGTTAAAGTGAGTTTTTTCAAAATCAACTAGCCAACTCAATCCCATTTCTAGCGGACTCCGCGATCTTCCGGGTCGGATTAGATCTTGAGCCATAACAAAATCAACACCTGCCTGGACGAAACCAGTTTCGATTCTGGCGATGTCCAGTGCGTGGGAGCCGAAAGGTTTGATAAGAAAGGGTTTTCCTGCTTCAAACAACCTGTCCCACAAATCTTCCGCTTTTGACGGTGTTATCCAAAGTTCGTAGCCAAGATCTCCGGTAAATCCGGTACGACTTACTGATAAGATTTCACCATCAAAGCTATAATTTCTAATATCGAAAGGCTTTAGTTCTTGCAGTCCCTCAAGTCCCATTGCTGTGAGGGTGGAGCAAGAGGTAGGACCCTGAACAGCCAGCGCTGCTACTTCTGCAGTCTCGTCAGTAATGGTTACGTCGAAGCCTAGGGAGCACCAATGCAGCCAGTCATTGGCTCTCGCATAGGAGCACAGGCGATACTCGTTTTCAGCCAAACGGAAGACGGTCCCATCATCCATTAACTGACCTGCATCATTACACCACACCACATAAGCCACACGGTCGATTGCCAATTTATGCATGTTGCGAGTCATCATCCTATCTAGGAAATCTGCTGCATCTGGCCCACTAATTCGGTATTTGTTCATAGGAGACAAGTCGAATACACCAGTGGTGCTTCTAACCGCAAAATACTCAAGTTCAACATCAAAATACGCATCTGGCGTCGTGTAGCCCATCCAGTTGCCCCACAAGTTAATTTCGCATGCAGCCTCAATTCTTGAATGAAAGGGAGTTTTAAGCATCATGACATCATTCTCATTCATACTATTCATGCTTCACTCCCTCTCTTAATTATTTCGGTAGCTGCATTTTTTCCTGCCAAACCTATCAAGCTTCCTCCTGGATGCGTTCCAGCGCCACAAAGATAAAGACCATCTACATCTACTCCATATTGCGATGCTCCTGGAAAAGGTCTCATCATGAGTACTTGATCTAAAGTCATTTCCACGTGGTGCCACTGACCTCCGGTCATGCCATAGTTTGATTCGAGATCTTTCGGTGTTACGAGCTGATAGCTAAGAATAGAATTACTTATCCCTGGCGCATATTGTTCGATCAAATCAATAATACTTTTCGCGAAAATGTCTCGATGCGAGTCCCAGCCACCTTCTGGTTCATAGGGGGCATATTGAACTATCGCCGAAAGGACGTGCTTTCCTGCTGGAGCAAGTTCTTCATCATTTAAGCTAGAAATACTTATATCAATTGCTGGTTTATGTGAATATTCGCTGTATTTAACCGCATTAAAAGCACGTTCTATATAATTCATGTCAGGGGCAATAATTAAACGCTGTCCCATCTGATCAGCATCAAGACCTACAAAGCTAGGTGCAGTATCAAGTGCTAGATGAAGTTTCGCGGTGCCACTTTTTCTGCGGATTTGAGTGACTCTTCTTGCCATCCCTGCTTCAATATTTCTTAGACCCAGGAGGTTATTGAATGTGGTAAACGGATCCGCATTAGAAACGATTATATCGGAGTTAATTATTTCTCCATCATCTAATGTGATCCCGCTGACACGACTGCCTGTTTTGTTGATCTTGGCAACACGACTGTTTAATCGGATTTCGACTCCAGCATCTTCGGCTGAAGCGGAAAGAGATTCTCCCAAAGCACCCATGCCGCCTTTTATTTGACTAGAACCTTGATACCCATAGGTTTCTCCAACTAGCTTATAAAGAAAATTGAAGACTGTATTAGGCGATCTGGGCCCCATATAACCGCCCAACACCCCATCAAAACTAATTAGTGCTTTTAGATGTGGATTTTCAAAGAACTCTTCCATGACATCGTAGATATTAATTAATATCAACCTCATGAAATCATTCATGTCCTCTTTACCAAGGAGCTTCATTCCGAGCGCAATTTTTGCTAGCGTAATACGATCGGTCCAGTTATGTTCAACTAGTTTTGGTGCGCGGGATTCAAATACCTTATTAAGCAATTTTGCGTACTTCAGCATTTTTACCTTGAAGTTAATATACGAAGACTTGTCTTCATCTGAGATGTTTTTTCCATCTACTGAGTCATGACTAAGAAATACGTGATTCCCTTCAGAGTTGAGCCCAATGGTTATTAAATTCTCAGCCGCAAATTCCAGTCCATGTTCCTTTAGATTCAATTCTTGAATTACTGATGGGTTCAGTAGATCTAGCCACTGAGCGCAAGAAGATACTTTAAATCCTGGGTGTATCTCGCTTGTTGCAGCACAGCCACCTGGAGCATCTCTGGTCTCTAGAACGAGTACCTTTTTGCCTGATTTTGCGAGATAGTTCGCACAGATCAGACCGTTGTGTCCTCCTCCTACTACGATTACGTCATAATTAGTCATCGGCGTAACCTCCTGGAATAATATCCGGCCTTTTAAGGTCGGCCAAAATTTCCCTTGCAGCATTGGCACCCGGCGCTGCCATTACACCGCCTCCTGGATGAGTTCCAGATCCACACATATACATACCTTTTATTGGGCCACGATATTGAGCATATCCAGGGAAAGGCCGATTAAATAATAATTGATCAAACGTTAATTCTCCTTGAAAGATATTCCCCTCGGTTAGACCGACTTCGGCTTCTATCTCTCGGGGAGTTCTTGTTTCGCAATGCAAAATAAGATCCTTAAAGTCTGGGCTATATGAGCCAATCTGATCGAGAACCGATTTTTCGAATCCATCTTTATCGGCATCTGTCCACTCCCTACCGTCTATTTTAGGGGGGGCGTACTGCACGAAAACTGACATCATGTGTTTTCCTGGTGGCGCCATGGTGGGGTCACTTTGAGTTGGAATCAACATATCGACATAAGGATCCTTAGACCAGGTTTCATCTTTCCAATCATCATAGGCTCTTTCTAATCTGGTCAGGGAATCTGAAAAATGCATCTCTCCAATCCGAAGCGGACTATCATTCGGTAGGTTATTAAATGTTGGCAATCCGTCCAATGCGATATTTAGTTTTCCAGAAGATCCGCGTATTTTAAAATTTTGTGCTTTTTTCACGACTTCTTCTGGGAGATCAGCAGGATCCAT
>CAJXCR010000064.1 GCA_913051825.1 uncultured Halieaceae bacterium | reverse complement strand
CTCGCATAATTCTCAGAAGCTATTAACTCTATATGCTCTTCCTGTCGGCATTCTTCCTTTTTAATAGCCTTAAACAATTCTTCATCAAAACTTTCGATATTCATATCGTGACTAAACATCTCAACTCCTTGAAATTTGAAACATCCCTCGAGCAAGCAAGGAAATTAAAACTCCTATTTTAAACGAGTTTTCTCGGATAGTTAATTTAGTCAGAAGTAAAATCCTAACTGCTTAAATAAGCTCTCTGCTTTTTGAAAGTATTTCAATTAGGGAATATAGTTAGATTTTATTAAATTCTATAAAACAACGGCTATAAGGATTTTGGAATGGCGCAATATGTTTTTACCATGAACCGAGTGGGGAAAGTCGTGCCTCCAAAGAAAAAAATTTTAGACGACATTTCTTTATCCTTCTACCCAGGAGCAAAAATCGGAGTCCTTGGGTTAAATGGGGCTGGAAAATCAACATTACTTCGGATTATGGCTGGAGTAGATAAAGATATCCATGGAGAGGCTCGTCCACTTCCAGGTATAAAAATTGGCTATCTCGAGCAAGAACCTAAACTTGATGAAGACAAGGATGTAAGAGGCAATGTAGAGAAAGGTGTTGCTGAAGCGACAACAGCTTTGAAAAGACTAAATAAATTGTATGAGGAATACGCCGAACCTGATGCAGATTTTGATGCACTTGCAAAAGAACAAGCTACCCTTGAAAATGTTATCGAGACTTTAGACGCTCATAACCTTGAACATCGACTAGAAGTTGCTGCAGACGCACTGAGATTGCCACCATGGAATTCTGAAGTTAATAGCCTATCCGGTGGTGAGCGCCGCAGGGTGGCACTTTGTCAGTTACTGCTATCTTCTCCAGATATGCTTCTGCTAGATGAACCTACAAACCACTTGGACGCAGAAAGTATTTCTTGGTTGGAACGCTTTTTGGACGAATTCCAAGGTACCGTGGTCGCTATTACACATGATAGATACTTTCTTGATAACGCCGCTAATTGGATATTGGAACTAGATCGTGGCAAAGGTATCCCATATGAAGGCAACTATTCAGACTGGCTTTCTGCCAAAGAGCTAAGACTCCAGCAAGAAAAGAATAAAGAAGCTTCTCATCAAAAAACAATCAAAGCTGAACTAGAATGGGTCAGAAGCAATCCTAAAGGCCGTCAGGCTAAGAGTAAAGCTAGATTACAACGATTTGAAGAACTTCAATCTCAAGACTTCCAAAGTAGAAATGAAACTAATGAAATTTATATTCCGCCTGGCGAGCGTTTGGGGGACAAAGTTATCGAAGTAGTTGATTTAAAGAAAAGTTTTGGCGAAAGATTGCTCTTTGAAAATGTCACTTTCACTATACCAAAAGGTAGTATTGTTGGATTAATTGGTGGAAACGGGATGGGGAAATCCACCCTATTTAAAATTCTGGTAGGCTCAGAGAGGGTGGATTCTGGAAAAATTGACATTGGGGAGACCGTACAACTCGGTTACGTTGATCAATCTAGAGATGGTTTAACTGCGCAAAATACCGTTTGGCAGGAAGTATCGGACGAATTAGACATTATCTCGATTGGTAATTATGAAATTAATTCAAGATCTTACCTGAGTCGTTTTAATTTCAAGGGATCTGATCAACAAAAATTTGTCAAAGATCTTTCGGGCGGAGAGCGAAATCGACTACACCTTGCGAAACTACTTAAGCGAGGTGCAAACGTGTTACTCCTTGATGAGCCTACAAATGATCTTGATGTGGAAACTTTGCGCGCGCTAGAAGAAGCTTTATTGACTTTCCCAGGTTCAGCGCTGGTTATTTCTCACGATCGCTGGTTTTTAGACAGAATCTCTACTCACATCCTTGCCTTTGAAGATGAAGGGGACGTGACTTTCCATGAAGGAAACTTTTCTGAATACGAGGAAGGCAGAAGATCTCGCCTAGGTCAAGCAGCGCAGCAGCCCCGCAGAGTTAAATATAAAAAACTAAAATAACTCCTAACAAATTATTGATAGCGCTTCAGAGACATTAGAGACGGCTTCAATATCAAGTCCTTTTATCGAGGTTTTAGGTGCATTGCCAGCAGGAATTAATACTCGCTTAAATCCGTGTTTTCTTGCTTCCAATAATCTTTCCTGACCATTCTGGACAGGTCGGATTTCTCCTGATAACCCAACTTCACCAAATACTGCCATTTCAGAAGGCAAACTAAAATCACGCATAGAGGAGACAGTGGCGAATATCAAAGCTAAATCCGCACTAGTTTCAAGTACTCTAATGCCGCCAACAACATTGGCATATATGTCGTGCGAAACTAAATTGACCCCTCCATGTCGGTGTAAAACAGCTAATAACATTGACATCCTATTTTGATCTAAACCAACCGCAAGACGTCTAGGATTATCATGGCTATTAGGGTCAATAAGGGCTTGAATTTCAACAAGCAGAGGCCTAGTACCTTCCCAGATTATGGTTACAACACTTCCTGGGGTCTGAAGACCCCTGCGATCTAAAAAAATCGCCGAAGGATTTTTCACTTCCCGCATACCTCGGTCAGTCATAGCGAATACGCCAAGCTCATTAACCGCACCAAATCGATTTTTTTGGCTACGTAAAGTTCTAAATCTATTATTTGCATCACCTTCGAGCAAAAGTGAGCAATCTACGATGTGTTCTAAAACCTTTGGTCCCGCTAGCAAACCATCTTTCGTTACATGTCCAACCAAAATTAGTACGGTCCCAGACTGCTTAGCAAATTGTGTCAGAACTGCAGAACACTCTCGCACCTGTGATACCCCTCCTGGCGCAGAAGATAATTCATCCAAATACATTACTTGTATAGAATCAATAATCAATACAGTCGGTTTAACATCATTTGCCACTGATAAAATATCTTGAAGCTTAGTCTCTGACATTAGATGGAGATTTTTATGAGGAAGAGCTAGACGGTTAGCCCGTAATGCCACTTGCTGCATAGATTCTTCTCCCGTGACATACAGAATATCTATAGCATCGGACAAATTACATGCCAACTGGAGAAGCAAAGTGCTTTTCCCTGCTCCTGGATTACCTCCTAATAGAGTTACTGAACCAGGCACTAATCCTCCGCCAAGAACACGGTCAAATTCTCCAAACGTTGTGGCAATTCGAAATATTTCTTCTAGTCGAACATCCGCTAATATTTTTGGAGAACTTTTATCAGCATTGCTATTTCTTGGCTTGTATAAATTTCGAACCTGTTTGCCAGATGAGGTATCTTCACTAAATCGAATTTCTTCAAGAGTATTCCATGCTCCACAATGTGCGCATTGGCCTTGCCATTTATTATGTTCACCACCACAGTCGTTACAAACAAAAGCTATCTTTTTCCCCAAAACCACAGCTCCATTGTTAAATAGCGAGAAAAAACTCTTACATCTACTAAAGATCTTGTAAGATCGATATCCTAACAGACTTCAGGAAAAATCCGCTTAGATCAATGTCAAAATATTCTCTCATTCCAGAAAGGCAATTACTGTTCTCTCCAGAGCTAGCGCAAACTATTGGCCTCGAAGAAGCTATCTTAGTTCAGCATTTAAAGGATTTATTAGATTACAGCACCCCAAGAATACTCAGAGGATATTCTTGGCTGAACATAAATCAGGACGATTTGCTTAACAATCTCCCATTTTGGAGTAGTAAAGACCTTAATAGAATCACAGAAAATCTTGTAGAAAAAGGTGTAATTCTAATTGATAACAAATCTAATTTTGACGCAAAAGAGATTATTTTTGCACTAAATGAAAGCGCTTCCGAAAATAATTTTAATACTGAATTTAAAGAACAAAACTCGTCTTTAGCAGTTCCGCTATCCATTTCATGGCAACCAAGCCAAAATATTCTTTCTTTGCTGAAATTAAATCACAACATCCCAGAGCAATTTGCGAAAGATCAAATAGAAGACTTTACCTGCTATTGGAAAGAAAGAGGGAAATCAAGTCATGCGTGGGAAAATAAATTTCGACAACATGTTCTAAGCCGTTGGCGAAAATATCAGTCAGATCAATTTCCTTACGCTAGAAATGATGAATCAAATGAAGTAAATCAGACTTGGCGACCAAGTGACGATGCACTAGATATTCTGACCAAGGCAGGGATTGCGTCGACATTTATTGAAGATGCTCTCCCAGAATTCATTCTTTACTGGCGAGAACGTGAAGCTACTGTAAAAGGTTTGAGCTCAAAGTTCATTCAACACGTGCGTTTACAATGGTCAAGATATACAAATAGTTTAGCCCGCGAATCGGAATCCGGAAGAATTTCGGAAAATTGGGAGCCAAGCGGCGATTTATTCGATATTCTAAAGCTCGCTCATATTGATGCGGCCTTCGCCACCTCTGTTTTGCCAGAATTTATCCTTTATTGGCGCGAAGACGGAGGAATACATAAATCGTGGAATAGTAAATTTCTTCAGCACGTTAAATATCATTGGGCCAAACGACATCAACTGGATCAGGAGGGATATGAAAAAGAGCAAGGAGCTCATTCAAAACGCCGTACACGAGATAGAAGCATCCAAGAGGACCTCGGAGATACCACCTGGGCAGACTAAAAAATCAACTGATAGAACTCTGGTAGATGCGATCAATCGAATATTTGCACTTTTTCGACTTAATTATCATAACCAGTACTATGCAGCTTTTCAGGATGAGGATCAGTTGAGACAAATTAAACGTCTTTGGCGAGACTCTCTGTCCGAGTACCCGATAGACCTGCTTTTTCTGGGTGCAAAGAGAGCTATTGAATGCAGCGAATACCTCCCTACTCTCCATCAGATGCTGGTCAGCTGCCAAGAATGCATTGGTAGTCTCGGTTTACCACTAGCACGCGATGCCTTTATTGAAGCATGCCAAGCAAGTTCGCCAAAGGCAGCGCAAAATTGGAGTCATCCAGCGGTTTATTTTGCTGGTCGTGATACAGGGTGGTTTTTTTTAGCTAATAATCCAGAAAAGAAAACATGGCCAGTTTTTGAAGAGAATTTTTCTATCTATATTCGTAAAGTATTTCTAGGAGATAAATTGGCGATACCTGCGTCCGATGCAGATCAGTCGCAAAAATCTAACCCTTTAACAAAAGCACAGAAAAAAAATGAATTGAAAAGACTGCGAGAGGAGTTGGGAATATAAATTCTTAATCTTATTTAAAAAAATCTTCGGGATTTATTTAATCCCGATATGAGGAACGAGCCAAGTTCTCAAACCGAGTATATTCCCCCAAAAATGCTAACTTACACGTTCCTATAGGGCCATTCCTTTGTTTTCCGATAATAATTTCGGCGGTTCCTTTCTCTAAGGACTCTTCGTTATACACCTCATCACGGTAAATAAAGAGTATTACATCCGCATCCTGCTCAATTGCACCTGACTCCCGCAAATCTGCATTCTGTGGACGCTTATTCGGTCGCTGCTCAAGAGCCCGATTCAACTGAGAAAGAGCTATCATTGGACAATTGAACTCCTTGGCAATGGCTTTTAAATTTCTCGAAATTTCCGAAATTTCAGCAACCCTCCCTTCAGAAGAACCGGCGACCTGCATCAGCTGCATATAATCCACCATCACTAGACCCAATTCTCCACTTTCTTTAGCGATTTTTCGCGCTCGAGTGCGGATCTCTGTAGGAGTAAGTGCTGAAGAATCGTCTATAAACAATGGAAGATCCTGAAGCTTACCGGCCGCTGTAGATAATTTGGGCCAATCATCTTTTTCAAGCTTTCCTGATCTTATCTTCTTTTGGTCAATACGGCCCAACGAAGCTAACATTCGCATTATCAAACTTTCAGAAGACATTTCTAAACTAAATACCAAGACAGGTTTATCTTGGTTAAGTGCGGCGTGCTCAACCAAATTCATTGCAAAGGCTGTCTTCCCCATAGAAGGGCGCCCAGCTACGACTACAAGATCAGAGCGTTGAAGCCCCGAGGTCATATTATCCAAATCCTTAAAACCAGTACTTACACCGGTGATATCAGACCCAGAATCATAAAGCTCCTCTATGCGATCAATCGCTGATGTTAAAAGAGGTTTAATCTCTCTCAACCCACCTGATCCTTGCTCACCATCGGAAAGACGCATAATTTTTCGTTGCGCTTCATCAACGATATCAGATGAAGATCTGCCTTCTGGATTAAATCCACTCTCTGCAATTTCTTGCGATGTTTGGATCAAATTTCGAAGAATTGCGCGCTCTCTAATAACTGCTGCGTATGCCTTGATGTTAGAAACGCTAGGAGTTTTCTCGGCAAGTTCAGAAATATACGCTAGTCCACCCACAGTCTCCAGAACGCCTTGCGCTTGGAGCTTATCTGCAAGTGTAATAATGTCAATTGGATTATTTTCTTCAGCGAGTAAGGCGATTTCACGAAATATTTGCCGATGATTAGGGCGATAAAAATCATCTGAATTTATTTGATCAGATACTGCTTCCCAGGCGTCTGAAGAAATCAACAGACCACCTAGAACAGATTGTTCAGCCTCTAGAGAATGGGGATGAAAATTAAGACGAGAAACTTCCGGATCGGATGAAAGAATATAGTCTGAAATTACTTGTGGTGAATCATAACCTTCCATAGCTCTAGTATATCTCTTTCACGGGTACCAAGATTAGCGCAAACTAACGATCGAAAAAAGAAAAACCTATCTAACTTATAGAAAGTATTTCTTGGAAGATATCCCTATTCCTGAACGATAGAAACATTAACGGTAGCAGAGACATTTCCATGCAACTGAATCGAAATCTGATATTCTCCCAACTGTCTCAAAGCGCCATCTGGTAAACGAATTTCAGACTTGTCCACTTCGCATCCCGCTGAACTTACTGCTTCTGCAATATCTCGTGTACCAATAGAGCCGAATAACTTACCTTCTTCACCAGCATTAGCTGGAATTTCAATGATTTCCAGAGATTCTATGCTTAACGCTCTCGCTTCTGTCTTGGCAACCAATTCTGAAGCGGCTTTTTCTAACTCTGCTCTTCGCACTTCAAACAAAGAAATATTTTCTTCAGAAGCGGGAACAGCCTTACCTTTAGGAATAAGAAAATTTCTACCATATCCCGATCTAACCTGAACTTTTTCTCCCAGCTCACCCAAACTAGCTATATTTTCCAGAAGAATAACTTCCATCACAAACTCCTTACTTTGAGTACTTACAAATCATTTGATTTTTCGTCATTTTGAGGACGCTCCACTGGCATCTTTTCTTTTGGCCAATTCCTACGAAAATCATATGCGCTATCAACAACAGCAAGCAGGAGCACACCTAATTTAGCCCAATCTATTACTAACCAAACCAAGTAAAAAAGTGATAACCCTAATGTTCGAGATCTCCAATATTGTGCTTTAGCATGCACTAAAGCAATACCTGAGACAGTTAAAGGTAATCCAAAAAATCCTGCCCAACTTTGATAACCTTGCATACTCGATACTAAAGCAAATCCTATAGCTAATGGAAATGTTACTAATGGTGAGTAACGAAGAGCTCTAAATTCGACACCAAATCCTCCTGGGTTGTATAGTGCCGCTTGCCAGAATCTAGCCAAAAACAAACAAAGTATCGCGGTAGCTAAGTTAGCCACACCAATCATTCCGATTACTAATCTTTCGCTAGGAATTTCAAAAGAAAGAATTTGTCCAGAATTTTCCATCTGCGCTTTTAAAGAGGAAATAAGTTCACCGAAAGCTGCCACCACCTGATCGATCATTGGTGGAGATAGCCAAAGTAAAAATAAAACAAGAATAATCCCCAGTGGAACGCATGCGAGCGCTGTGACAGCCAAGTTAACGGTTCGACGAAGAATAACCGCGAGAAAAAAAGTGCCTGACAATTGCATTATAGGGTTAACGTCACCGAGCTTCACATATAAAAAAACCCCTCCCAGACAACCCCACAATAATAAAAATCCACCTTCTCCAATACCTTTCCGTAAAGTTACCAGTCCAACCACTGCTGCTCCCAACCAGGAAAAAAAGGCGCTCGTAACGCTTAGCATAACGAGTGTGAGTGCCTGAAAACGCCCATTCATTGCCAATTGCGCGAACCAGATCAAAAGGTAACCCTACAGAATAGTTGGAGAGCATCGGCCGAGAAAAATGTCCCCATATTTAATTACTTATGTGCGTCCGAATAAGGAAGTAAGGCAAGAAATCTAGCTCTTTTAACTGCAGTAGCTAACTGACGCTGGTATTTTGATTTGGTGCCAGTAATGCGACTTGGCACGATCTTTCCTGTTTCAGTGATGTACGCCTTAAGAGTATCGAGATCCTTGTAATCGATCTCTTTTATACCTTCAGCAGTAAAACGACAATATTTCCTGCGCCTAAAAAACCTTGTCATTAGCTATTACTCCTCTTCTTCCACATTAGTATTGATCAAATCTTCTTCCTCATCCAAAGTAGCATTATCACTAGAATCATCTCCGCTATCTTCTTCAGATTGAACTGATATATCGTTATCATCGTCAGCCGACTCATCAGGATTATACTCAGACCCTTCATTAGATTCGGCCTGTTTTTCTTCATAACGTGTTTTCCGCTCTCGATTTTCTTTCTCTGCTTTCATGATTAACGATTCTTCAATCTCTGCAGAACTTCGACGAATCACCAGATTTCGAATAACTGCATCGTTAAAACGAAAAGTAGTATCTAACTCCTCCATTGCATCATGAGTAGCTTCAACATTCATCAATATATAATGGGCTTTGTGAACCTTACTAATAGGGAAAGCCAACTGCCTTCGACCCCAGTCTTCAGTTCGATGAACTTTTCCACCGTCTTTTTGGATGGTATTTGTGTAACGCTCTATCATCCCAGGAACTTGTTCAGATTGATCGGGATGAACTAAGAATACGATTTCGTAATGTCGCATAAACTACCCCTTTTGAGTTAAGCCACCATTTAAATGTGCAGCAAGGAGAACAAAGCGCCTAATAAAGGCGCGGCTTTTTTTGAGGGGGAGATATTACAGATTTCAAGTAATCTGATCAAGGACTTAAAATTAAACAGACCCGCGCTGCCGCACCGACTCAAACATGCAAATACCTGCGGCCACAGAGACATTTAAACTAGTTACTGATCCGCCCATCGGAATTCGAAAAATTGAATCGCAGTTCTCTTGTGTCAATCTCCTCAGTCCCTTTGATTCTCCTCCTAGGACAATCGCAACATCATCTCTTAAATCGAAATCATATATCTGCTTTTTTGCCTTCTCACTAGCTCCATAGATCCATACACCTTGTTTTTTTAGTTGGCGCAACAACCTCGCAAGATTAGTCACCTGAAATATCGGCACCACTTCTGCCGCTCCACAAGCCACTTTACGGACAACAGGTGTAATACCAACCGATTTATTTTTTGGAATCACCACTGCAGTCACTCCAGCTGCATCACTTGTTCGAAGACAAGCACCTAGGTTTTGCGGATCAGTAATACCATCTAAAATTAGAATTAAAGCCTTACCTTCTGCTTTTTCAATTAGCAAAGTTAACTTTCCAAGATCTAATTCTATTGAAGAAACTTCTTTCAAATCTTTCTTAAGCTGGACAATTGCTCCTTGATGTTTTTCTGGCACCATTTCATTAAGAGAATTTATTGAACAGATTTGAGTATTAATATTCTTAGCAATAGCTAATTGATATAATTTCTCCTTTCTTTTATCTGTTCTGTTCTCTTTTAGAAATAGACAAATTACGTCGTTGGGACGATTAATCAAAATAGATTCAACTGCATGAATTCCAAAAACGTAAGACATGGTTTAACTAGCCTCTACCACGGCATTATTTCTTTTCTTTAGACGATTATTGTTTTTCTTTTTATAATTACCTTTCTTCTTGTTTTTTTTGCGAAGTTTCTTTGATTCACTCGCCAACTCCAGGTCAATCTTTTTATCTTCCAAATTAACCATAGCCACCAGCACCTCAAACTGATCTCCAATACTAAAATGCACACCAGTCCTCTCTCCGGATAAGCGTTGACGTGATGCATCAAAAGCATAGTAATCTCTGGGAAGAGACGTTACATGCAAGAGCCCATCGATGTGAATATCTTTAAGCTCTATAAAAAGACCGAAATTGGCTACACCGCTGACGGTGCCCGAATATTTCATTCCTATACAATTGCTAAGATATTCACATTTCAACCATTGTTGAACTTCTCTCGTTGCGTCGTCAGCTCTGCGTTCAGTCATTGAAAATTTTTCTCCAAAAATAATTATCCGTTCGAGGTCGTATGGATAGAGCTTCTCTGAATAATTGTTTTTGTTTTCTGATGATGAAAAATTCTGCGTTTCTTCCTTTTTTTTCTTAAAAAGAACTGAGCGAATTGCGCGATGAACTAATAAATCTGGATATCTACGAATCGGCGAAGTAAAGTGCGAGTAAGTTTTGTAGTTCAAGCCAAAGTGCCCCTTATTATCTGGCTGATACACAGCCTGCTTAAGAGATCTCAACAACATAATTTGAATAATAGAAGAATCTTGTCTTTCTTCAACCTGCGCAAGAATTCGTTGATAATCGATAGGCGATGGCTTTTCACCCCCTTTTAAATCTAAACCTAATTCGCCCAAAAACAGCCGGAGATTGACTAGTTTTTCAGCCGTGGGCCCTTCGTGAACCCGATAGAGAGTAGGTACGCGATTTGCCTCTAGAAATTTCGCCGCGGCCAAGTTGGCACATAGCATACACTCCTCGATAAGACGGTGCGCATAGTTACGTTCGATTGGTACAATTTTCTCTATTTTTCGAAAATCATCAAAAATAATTCTAGTTTCTACTGTGTCAAAATCTATTGCACCTCTCCTAGATCTTGCATCAACTAATGTTTTGTACAAATCAAAAAGTCTAAGAAGATTTGAATTTACATCAGGATTACCTTCCAGATCATCGTTTCCTTCCAGAAGGTTGTAGACCTGTCCATAGGTCAGACGCGCCTTAGATTTAATTACACTCTCATAAAACGCAAAGTGACTAGATTCTCCTTGCCTATTTATATGAATTTCACAAACTAAAGCTAAACGGTCCTCTAATGGAAGCAAAGAGCATAGACCATTAGAAAGGCTTTCTGGCAACATAGGGACAACGCGATCTGGAAAATAGACAGAGTTACCTCTATTAATCGCTTCTTCATCAAGCGCTGTATTTGGTCGAACATAATGGGAGACATCCGCAATAGCTACCCACAAACGCCATCCATCATCTTTTTCTTCACAATATACTGCATCGTCATAATCACGAGCATCTTCGCCATCGATAGTCACAAATGCTCGTCCACGCAAATCTAATCTGCTCTCTATTTCCGATAAGTTGGGCTGTTCGAAAGAACTAGCTTCAGTCAAAACATGATCATTCCAAGAACAAGGTATATCGTGAGAACGAATAGCAACTTCGATTTCTAAGCCTGGATCAAGATGTCCACCAAGGACTTCTACTATTTTTCCTCTAGCACTAAGTCGCTTGATTGGATAATCAGTAATCTCAATCTGGACTATCTGACCTGTTTCTGCATTATTTCGCTCCGATGGGGCAATCAATATTTCATTTGAGATTCTTGGATTATCGGGCAACACGAATCCAACACCACTTTCTTGATAATATCTTCCGACTAAAGACTGATGTGCTCTTTTAAGAACTTCGACAATCTGACCCTCTTGACGTCCGCGGCGGTCTATATTGGTAACCTTTACTAAGACTTCATCTTGATCAAAAACTAATCGCATTTGTTCACTGTTAAGGTATACGTCATCATTTTCAGAATTGGGTATAGCAAAACCATATCCATCTGAATGTCCCTGCACCTTGCAATGCAACAAATGAAACTTGTCTGTCAACCCGAAGGAGCCTTGCCGGTCAACCATAATTTGACCGTCGCGACGCATCGCCCGCAAGCGCTTTTCTAGTGCTCCGATTTGATATTTTTCCGTCAGACCAATTTTCTTTGCGATGCGTTTAATTTTCATTGGTTCACCAGCTTTTCTTAGCAGGCTAAGAATTGCTGTCCGACTTGCGATCGGATTGGAATACCGCTGAGCTTCTATTTCAGCCTCAGGATCTGAGAATCTGGATCTTTTTTTCATAACCCATTGTACATTGCTCATCGAAAATAGGAGATTTTCCAAACTATCAGAACATTTGGTGATTGACAGAAATACAACCGAAAAGTATTGTCAAAGACACTCTTCAATTTTAAACCTGCCTGTGCCCAGGTGGTGGAATTGGTAGACACGCTAGCTTCAGGTGCTAGTGCTCGCAAGGGCGTGGAGGTTCAAGTCCTCTTCTGGGCACCAAAAGTTATGTAAATCAATAATTTAAGTAATGCTAGTGTGCTATTGTTACTGACTATTTTATCGCCGGGGTTATGAGAAAAA
>CAJXCR010000063.1 GCA_913051825.1 uncultured Halieaceae bacterium | reverse complement strand
CAACCAATTAGGCCATGTATATTTCCATGATATGACATTACTAAATGTATGTTCTTGCTCCCAGACAGAATCTCCCTTGTTGGGTGGTTGAGTGTTTTCATCGAAGAGAGTTAAATGATATGGATAGTCATGCTGTAAACTGTCCATAAACCGCAAAACACTTATCATGAATAGATATCCCAGAATGTATCCTGCTAATGCCGTTGGTGATGCTACTAATATAATTGAAAAAATGCATCCTCGGCATAACAAGATTAGGCTATTGCGAAACCTTTGAGAGCTTCGTTCAGGAATGATGAATGAGGAGAACATCATAATAAAGTGCATTATTAAATCGTGAGCTGGAATAAGAAGTGATTCAAGCCAGCGAGTTATTTTATACGCTACAGGATGATTAGAAAAAAACTCTTCATAATCGAACCAGACCACATCATCATTATCTACATGATGTCGAAAATGCTTATACCGAATATCTTCGTATTCTCCATAACAAGAGCCACATATCCAACCTAGCAACCCTCCCAGAAAAGCATTATCACTATTACCCTTAAATATCGAATTGTGCGCACATTCATGTATTAAATATGCAGCAATGATCAAACTGTGACCGAGAATAATAGAGCCTAAGAGCCAAACAAAAAAACTGCTTGAACTTAATAGCAGCCACCAACCTACACAGTAGGTTAGCGCGACATAAAACAGAGCCCCACCGTTCCACTTAGCACCTTGCGCTGATTTAAAATCCATAGCTATTAAAATGTATTTGACCTTTGGTTGGTATGCTAAATGATTTCAGAGGTTTTTTAAAATATTTGCACTCTCTGTATTTATAAATATTTGCTAATATTAGTCTGAAAAAAATACTTTAATATCCAACCCATAAGATCTAGATTCCAGTTATTTGACGAGATAATTAGTGAAGAGACTGTTTTTCAAAGAAGGCTTTGTGTTTTTGCCAAAATTGGTTGATCAGGAATTACTTAGTGGATTCGATAGTATTATGCGACCCAAAGTAAATTGTGTTTTAGACGCAGTCGAGGATAAGGAAATAGGTGTCGGCAGTATTAATGGCTACCGCGAGGTGGTTCAACGCTCGCCTAACCGCTTTGATATTAGATTTGAAGAGCAAGATTTTGAATCCATTTGGGGCACTAGAGGATCAGTATGCGATGCGGTCCCTTGGATAAACATTGTTCGAGAAGTTTTGGGTGAAGAGTGTCGTCCTTCTTTTAGCGGGGTTGTTTTTTCGAGGCCAGGTGCGCCCGCGCAACAGTGGCATATTGATTCTCCACATGAGACAGAGTCATTTTGCCCTCCCCATGCTTTAAACGTCTTTGTTGCACTAGAAGATATTTCAGAAAAAGCGGGCCCTCCCGAAGTGGCAGTGGGTTCTCATGTAATAACGAATCATCTTAGTAATGGACATTTGAATAGCAAGCACTTGTTATATCAGACTTCATTAGAGATTTCTCCATCACACCTAACTAAAGCGGGAGAGATTCCTAAGACCAAAAAGTCCTCTATGAATGCCGGTGATTGTCTCATTTTTGATGATCGTATTCTTCATCGAGGGTTAGCTAATCAGAGCAGGAAGGATCGATGGATGGCTTACTTTAGCTACATGCGACCTAGACCAAATCTATGCAGGGTGAGTGATACGCATTTTGAATCTAATACTTCGGTTTTTGATTAACTTTATTGGTGTTAAGTTAATTTTTGCAAATTCAAAATAGCGTCGTGAATTATCGCGCATAAGAGCTTTTCTGTTACCAATTTTCAATACCAGGTCTTAAATCTAGTTCGTGCGTCCAGGCTGACCGATGTTGTTTTTGTAACATGAGGTAGCAATTCGCAAGATCATCTGGATCGACAATCCCATTGCGCTGTTTCAGTTCTTTATAGTGTGGAATGTTTTCTCGAATCCATTCTGTGTCAACGGCGGCATCGATAACTACGTGAGCTACGTGAATATTTTTGGGTCCAAGTTCTCGTGCCATACTCTGTGCAAGTGCCCTTAATCCGTGCTTTGCACTAGCGAATGCCGCAAAGCCGCTAGCACCTCGAATACTTGCTGTTGCACCCGAAAATATTATTGTGCCTTCACCACGTGGCAACATGTATTTAGCCGCTTCTCGGGCACATAGAAAGCCTGCAAAGCATGCCATTTCCCAGATCTTAAAGAATTTTCTGCTGTCTGTTTGAAGAATACTCATGGGTACGTTGGCTCCAACATTGAATATCACTGTATTCAGTGGACCTATCTCACGTTCAATTTTCGCAAATAAGTCAATCACTTCCTGTTCATTTCGAGCATCGCATTTAAACGCGTAAGCTTCATGTCCTTCTGAAGAAAGTTGATAAATTATTTTTTCGAGCTTATCTTTGTTTCTGCGTGCTCCACATACAGTCATCCCGGTTTTGGAAAACTTACGCAATATAGCACTGCCGATAGCGTCTCCAGCGCCCATCACGAGAACCGTCTTTTTGCCAGGATGTTTTGCCATGTCTTGTACCAATGTTTCATCGATTACTCTGATTCGCACATATTAAACTTATTCAGAGCAGTTTTTCCTTAATCGTAGAGTCTTTTTTTGAGTTTGTTTATTTCGTAGTCTATGAAATTAAAGCATCACATTTCAATTTAGTTATAATTGCACCAATTAAATTTCATCGGAAATGTCATGAGCCTACTGCCATTTAAAAAAACAATGAAAGTTCGATATAGTGATTCCGATCAACAAGGACATTTATATTTCGCAAATTATCTGATCTATGCAGATGAAGTTACCTGTAGTTTTATGGAGAATCTTGGTTTTTCAGCGTACAAGATTGAAGAAATACCTTGTTTTTTATTTACCGTAAATGTGAATTGTGATTATTTGGGAGAGTGCACTTCTGGAGATGAAGTAGAAGTGCATGTTGGATATTCTCGTATTGGAAAATCTAGTGCAGATGTAGCGTTCGAACTTTATTTAAGCGGTACTAACCAAGCCTTGGCAAGAGGTACTTTCACACAGGTATTTGTTGATAAAGAAACTCGCAAGTCTTGTGAGATTCCAGCATTCTATCGATCGGCAATTTTGGAATCTCATCCGGATCTATAGTAACTACGTATCCCATACTGATAAATCTTTTAGAGATTTGGATAGTTAGAATGGAGATTAAACTAGCTAATCCTCAAGGCAAAGGCCTTGAGCGGATTTCAGATGCTTTGCAGATTTTGCAGGAGGTGCAAGTAGAGCATAAGAAACCGATACAAATTTTGCGAGACTATTGCTGTTCGTTATTAGTTTTAGCGTCCGAGTTTTCATTTTTACCTATACCTAATCGATATTATTTCTTATTTCTTTCGGGAGAGAAGTTTAAGTTATCACCGATTTCACCTAAGGAGTGGGGTCATAGCCGTTTCGGTGATTACATAGCAAAATGTCGACTCGAAACTGATATGACGTGGAGTGGAATCTGGAGGCATGATTTAGAAGATTTTCCTGCCTTGAATGCAAAAATCCGGGGGCATATGAAAGACTCTTTAGAGATGATTTTTGAGTCCGAGAATATGATTGACAATTTACCTTTTTGTGATCGTCATCTTTCTTATTACAGAAGAGTGCTTGCCTTAGGGTTATCATCATCGATAGAGTTATCTTTTAAACAAGTTGGTTTTGATTGTATGAGTGGTCGCGAAGCTCTCGAATCTTTTGGTGGAGAGTTAAAATCATTAAATAAATCTTTGTTAAGTTATGATGGAGGTCTTGGTGACTTGACTTGATATCAAGGGATACCTATATTCATCGGCAACGCGCCTGTAGCTCAGCTGGATAGAGTACCTGGCTACGAACCAGGCGGTCGGGAGTTCGAATCTCTCCAGGCGCGCCATTTAACACAACCTTTAGTTTTGGATCACCATATTTTGAGGAGTTCTTTACATCTTTTTGTTTTGATGCTCGCATGCCCAGCCGTCCTGGCGAAAGCTCTCGTGCTCGATTATGCTGATTTTGGTCCACAAGTAGCGGCGCATAGGTTATTAGGGCCGGAGTGGTGGCAGTGGGAAACCCATGGAGATTCTGATCCTAAAACTAAATATTCGATAAGAATAGTTGTATATGATGAAGAATCTGAAAGTAACGTGAGAACTCAATATCCTTTAATTCCTTCAGAAAATAAAGATTATCGTTGGATTCCATTGAATCAAGCAATTCAATATCTTGATGAAGAAATTAGTAAAGACACTTTAGAACGTACAACCGCATCTCTAAAAAAGACCAGAATGCAGCTTATAAATTATTTTAATGTTCATGCTGGGATGCGATAACTATAACGAAAGGTAAGAAAAACTTAAGTCTTCAGCTGCCATCTTATAGGCAGCGATTTTACTCCGCGCTGGAAGTTGGACCTTAGAAACCTTGGTTCATTGGTCATCTCTATCGAATCGAATCGTTCAAGTAACTCACTGAAGATCGCGCGCATTTGTGCTTCAGCAAGTTGAGCCCCCATGCAAAAATGAGGTCCATATCCAAAGCTCAAGTGGTTGTTGGATTTCCTGTTTAGATCAAAAATATGGGGTGATGGAAATGCTTTTTCGTCATAATTGGCGGATATAAAAGACGTTACTACCTTTTCGTTTGCAGAGATATTTTCCCCGCCCAGTTTGGTGTCGATCTTAGCTGTTCTTCTGAAATTCATTACTGGAGTCCACCATCTAAGCATTTCGGTTATAGCGCCAGGCAATAAATCAGGTTGTGACTGTAATTTTTTCCATATGTCTGGATTTTGTAAAAGAGCGATCATTCCTCCAGGTATTCCGTTTCGAAGAGTTTCGTTTCCCGCCACCATAAAAAGCCAGAACATTGTTTCAAATTCCGCGATATCTAACTTTTCTCCTTCGTCATCTAGCTGTGTGAGTAAAGTTGAAATTACGTCATCAGATGGTTTTTCTCGTTTATAACTTGCAAGGAGATGCGCATAGTAATAAAGATCATCCATCCCGTGTCTAGACCTTGGGTCAGGCATTATTCCTTGATCGTTAGGTTTGGGACGCCTTTTGAAAGCCTCTCGAGCCATTTCAGTTCCTGAGGTTGGGTCAAAAGAGGCGGATTGAGCGTAATCTGGATCTTGATAACCGATAGCCCTATTGGCCCAATCATACATCAGATATCTATCTTCAAACGGAATTCCAAATATATCAGCTAAGCATCGAAGCGGCAGATCGGAAGCGATGTCCTTGACAAAATCGCACTCTCCACTGAGATTTTTTTCTATAACGTCGTCAAGAATGCATTTTGCATGGTGAGCGATCTGTGTTTCGAGTGTTCGAATTGCTTTAGAAGTAAAGGCGCTGATAAGGTGACGTCGCAGGCGAGTATGATCCGGTGGATCCATATTGAGCATCATCTTTTGAACAAAGCTGAGGTCTTCTTTGGTTGTTGGATTACGTAACTGCGTTCCTTGAAGTTGAGATGAAAATATATTTGGATTTTTCAATACTTCTAGGCAGGTTTCGTGATGGACGGCTAGCCAAAAACCATCTCCTCCAGGCCAATAATCCAGAGGCTTTTCCTCGATCCATATTATAGGGCCTTTTTCACGGAGTTCAGCGAAACTTGAAAAAGGTACACCTTTTTCGTAGACCGTCGGGTCGTAGACGAATTCGAATTTTGTTTTATTTTTGATCATTTTCTGGAATTATCTTTCACCTTAGATTTACTAGATGATAGAGGAATTTATTTATTATTCGAACTAAGCTATCGTTTAGACAATAACATTGTATTTAAGAACAGCAAACCTTGATGCTCATTATCTGGTATGAGAGTATCTTTTAGGGCTGTAATTCCTAGTCCTATTTATCCTTTTTTTAGCAAAGGTCTCGAATTGTGATATTTAAAATTAACGAAACGCACGATCCTGAGCTAACTAGCTGGGTTGATTCTGCAAATGATGAGTTTACGGATTTTCCAATACAAAATCTTCCGTTCTCGGTATTTTCAAGCGATGGACATACTTTTCGTGTAGGTGTTGGAATAGGCAATTATGTTTTAGATTTTTCTAAAATCGCAGCTTTTATGTCAAGTGAGATGGAGTCTATATCTTCTTTGTGTTCCTCACCATCATTGATACCACTTATGGGCGCGGGTTCTGTCGTATGGTCTGAGTTGCGTGTGAACCTGTCCAAATTACTTCGTTCGGATTCGAAATACGCTAAAGATATTGAACCGCACTTGTATGCTATGGATACAGTTGAGTTTGCCATGCCTTGTCATATTGGAGATTTCACCGACTTCTATAGTTCAATTCATCATGCAACCGCAATAGGAAAATTATTTCGACCTGATAATCCGTTACTCCCAAATTATAAGTGGGTTCCAATCGCCTATCATGGTCGTGCGTCTTCTGTGAATATATCTGGACAGGAGTTCAAAAGACCTTGGGGGCAGATAAAAGCGGCAGATCAAAATATTCCTTCTTACCAACCTACTTCGAAATTAGATTTCGAGCTTGAAATGGGAATTCTAATAGGTACTGGAAATGGATTAGGAGAAACAATACAGATGGAAGAAGCAGAGGCCCATATATTTGGACTGTGCTTGCTTAATGATTGGTCTGCAAGAGATATACAGGCCTGGGAATATCAGCCATTGGGCCCGTTTTTAGCGAAAAGCTTTGCTTCGACAATATCTCCTTGGATGATCACGATGGAAGCACTTGCACCCTTCAGAACTGCTTATAGTAGACCTATAGAAGATCCCGAACCGCTCCCACATCTGACGTCAAGAGAAAATTCTATGAATGGGGGTTTGGATATCTCATTGGAGGTAGGCTTGCAAAGTAGGCTTATGAAACAAAAAAATATTGCTCCTCAATCTTTAGCTCGTTCCAATTTTTCTCATAGTTATTGGACTGCGGCACAGATGGTTACCCACCATGCTAGCAACGGATGTAATCTGCGTGCTGGAGATTTACTCGGAACCGGAACTCAATCAGGTCCAGCTCTTAGTGAGGCAGGCTCTATGCTAGAATTGTCGCAGGGTGGACAGGTGCCGATTGAGCTCCATGGAGAAGAGAATAGAGTGTTTATTGAAGATGGTGACACTATTACGATGAAAGCCTGGTGCGAAAAAGAAGGGGCTAGGCGAATAGGGTTTGGAAGTGTCGATAGCAGAGTAGTTTGAATTTACCATGATAATACCCTCAGTTAACGTATGAAACTTTATAGCTATTTTCGATCTTCGGCTTCGTACAGAGTGCGCATAGCGCTCAACGTTAAGAAGGTGAAATATGATATAGAATCGATAAATATCGTTAATGGAGAGCAAAAAGAAAGTGACTATTTAGAAAAAAATAAGCAAGGTTTGGTTCCCGCGTTAGAGCTTGATACTGGAGAGATCTTGACTCAGTCTGGTGCGATAATTGAATTTTTGGATGATGCTTTCCCTGAAATACCATTGATTCCAAGTGATAAAGTCTTAGCGGCGAAAGCTAGAGCTCTAGGGTCGATAATAACTAATGAAATACAGCCTCTCAATAATCTTAGAGTCCTTGAATATATAAGAGATATTGAAAAATTTGACCCGTCTCAAGTAACTAAGTGGTATCACACATGGCTGCGATCAGGATTTGATGCTTTAGAAAATTCTATAAGGAAGCCGTTTTGCTTAGGGGAAACTGTTACGATAATTGAATGTTGCTTAATACCACAGGTCTATAATGCTCATAGGTTTAAGTTTGACATGTCAAACTATCCAAAAATAGAGCGAATATATAAGCTCTGCCTAGAGTTGGAGTCGTTTCAACGTGCCAGTCCAGAGGCTCAACCAGATTACCCTGAAAACTTGTAAAGTCTCGGTTTAAGACAGTATTAGAATTATCGTAGTGTAAACTTCTATAAGCCAATATTTTATTGACTTCACACGGTTATGGCATCGCACTATAATTCGGATGATCTATACCTTAAGCTGTTATAAGTATGCTTCCCTGCATATTTGTTAAAAGGATGTTAGCGATGAAGGCGGTTATTCTTGCTGGTGGTTTAGGAACACGAATTTCGGAAGAAACTCACTTAAAGCCGAAGCCAATGATTGAGATCGGTGGTATGCCTATTCTCTGGCATATTCTTAAACTCTATTCAAGCCACGGTATAAACGAATTTATAATTTGTTGTGGGTACAAGGGATACCTTATTAAAGAATATTTCGCCAATTACTTCCTGCATATGTCGGATGTTACATTTGATATGACACGCAATAGTATGGAAATACATGAGAAGAAAGCGGAGCCATGGAAGGTTACATTGATTGACACAGGGGAGATTACTCAGACTGGTGGTCGGCTTAAAAGAGTTGAGTCTTATTTGGCAGATGAAGAAACCTTTTGTTTTACTTATGGTGATGGTCTGGCCGATGTGGACATTGGTTCTTTGATTAACTTGCACAGAGAGAGGGGTAAATTAGCGACTGTTACAGCAGTGCGACCCCCAGGACGTTTTGGTTCGCTACAATTCGAAGGGGGAAAGGTCACAGCATTTGTAGAAAAACCGCAAGGTGATGGCGGCTTTATAAACGGAGGTTTTTTTGTGCTCTCAAGCAAAGTCTTGAACTTGATTTCTGGAGACCAAGTAAACTTTGAAAGAGATATTCTTAAGGATCTCGCAGATCAGAATGAGCTTGCCGCATACGAGCATAATGGATTTTGGCGGCCAATGGATACGTTGCGTGATAAAACTCAATTAGAAGATCTTTGGAATGCTGGAAATGCTCCGTGGAAGATTTGGTAGAACCAATTTTTATTCCTAGATCTGAATTTTGGAAAGGGAAAAAAGTCCTTGTTACGGGTCATACCGGTTTCAAGGGTAGTTGGTTGTCAATATGGCTCAGCCGACTAGGAGCAGAAGTCATAGGCGTCAGTCTTCCTCAAAGAAGAAAACCTAATTTATTTTGTGAGGCACAAGTTGAACATCTTTGTTCACAAAGTCACTTTTGTGACATTTCCGATTCCTTGAAATTTCCTGAATTGGTTAGAAATATCAATCCAGACGTCGTTTTTCATCTGGCTGCACAGGCGCTTGTTCGTCCTAGTTACCAGGATCCCGTAACAACATTTAGTACTAATTTCATGGGTAGTGTTCATCTGCTCGACGCAATTCGCGGACTATCTGACGTTCGTGTTGTTGTTATGATCACGACAGATAAAGTATACAAAACTCTGCAATCTCCAAGGCCTTTTCGTGAAGACGATGCGTTGGGTGGATATGATCCTTATAGTGCAAGCAAGGCTAGTTCAGAAATAGCCATAGCGAGTTATAGAGACGCTTTTCTAACGGAGCAAAGTGTTGCTCTAGCGACGGCTCGTGCTGGTAATGTAATAGCCGGAGGAGATTGGTCTATTGATAGACTTTTGCCAGATGCTGTAAGGGCTTGGAAAGCTGGAGAAACACTTTTAATCAGAAGACCTGATGCGATCCGCCCATGGCAGCATGTCCTGGAGCCTCTTGCTGGATACTTGATTTTAGCAGAATCTTTATGGTCTAGACCTGACCTTGCTGGTTCATATAATTTTGGGCCTAAAGAACAGGATCTAGTTTCAGTAAAAGCCATAATTGAATTGGCTCGTAAATCGTTTGATAACGCAAAAATCATGCATGGTGATGTAAATGAGGGTCCATTTGAATCTGAATATCTAGCCCTTGATACATCAAAAGTTAAAAATAAATTAGGATATTTTCCGGTATGGAATTGTAAGGAAAGCGTCGAAAGAGCTGTGAATTGGTATGTTTCATGGGATTCTGGCGAGACAGCTTCAGATTTATGTAACTCCGACTTGGATCATTATGAGTATTCTCGAAAAATCAATTTCCAAAGTCTAAGTACTGAATTATGAGACGGTTTTCAGTACTAGACCTTCCTTTAGACGGATTGAAGTGTATTACCAGAACTAGAACGGCGGATTCTAGAGGGTTTCTAGATAAAATTTTTTCTGCAGATGAACTTCTAGAAGCAGGCTGGAAAGGAAAAATCTGTCAGGTCAATCATTCTTACACAGAAAAAAAAGGCTCAATCAGAGGGATGCATTATCAGCGATCACCTGGGGCTGAAATGAAGCTGGTCAGTTGTATCAGAGGCGAGGTATGGGATGTAGCGGTCGACATTAGGAAGAATTCACCGACCTTTCTAAATTGGCACGCTCAGAAACTAAGTAGTAAAAATTGTTCCGCTTTACTAGTGCCAGAGGGGTTTGCGCATGGATTTCAATCTCTCTCAGATAATACAGAACTCATATACTGCCATTCAGAAGAATATTCGCCAAATGAGGACTGTGGATTAAATCCATTTGATCCAGTATTGAGTATTGCTTGGCCCGAGTCTGTAAAAGATGTTTCCGATCGAGACAGGAGGCATGCTCTCCTAGGCGTCGATTTTGCGGGGCTTGATTTGTGAGTTGTCGCCATTGTTTTATGCCATTAAAAAGCACTGTGATTGATCTTGGATCAGCTCCTCCTTCCAATGCTTATCTGTCGGCAGTGGATCTAGAAAAACCTGAACGGTCCTACCCTTTGAAAATAAAAGTTTGTACAGAATGTTGGTTGGTTCAAACGGAAGATTACGTAGACCCCAAAGAACTGTTTTCTTCCGACTATGCCTATTTTTCTAGTACCTCTCGAAGTTGGCTGATGCATGCGGCCAAGTTTTGCGAGGAAGTACAAAAACGACTAGATTTGAATTTAAAAAGTCTTGTTATAGAAATTGCATCAAATGATGGTTATTTATTAAGAAATTTTGTTGCAAATGGAGTTCCTTGTATAGGTATTGAGCCAACGGATAGCACAGCAAAAGTTGCAGAGTCCCATGGTGTAAATACTATACGCGAGTTTTTTTGTGAGAAATTGGGTAAAGAGTTAGCAAGTAGAGGGAATCTAGCTAGTCTAATAGTAGCCAACAATGTTTTTGCTCATGTGCCGGATATCAATGATTTTACTTTGGGTTTAAAGGCGGCACTTCGACCAGAGGGTACCATCGTTCTAGAATTCCCTCATTTATTGAGATTAATTGATCAAATCCAATTCGACACTATTTATCACGAACATTACTCTTATCTTTCTCTGGAAACAGTTACATCTATTTTCTCTAAAGCGGGGCTAAAGATCGTAGATGTGGAGGAGCTGTCCACACACGGCGGGAGTCTAAGAGTTTTTGGATGTCATTCCGATGATAGTCGAGATTCGAGCCCAGCGGTTTTCGAAATACTTAAAGCTGAGGCTTCTATGGGTCTAAAGAAACTGGCAACTTATCAAGCATTTCAAAAGCAAGCAGATCAAATTAGGAATGATTTTTTGGAATTTTTAGTAGAGAAAAAAAAGGAAGGAAGCTCTGTCGTAGGTTATGGTGCTGCTGCTAAAGGTAATACCCTTATCAACTACTCAGGTGTAACCGTGGATTTGCTGCCATTTATTTGTGATGCTGCCTTATCTAAGCAAGGAATGTATATGCCGGGAAGTCATATCCCTATAAAACCTCCATCGGTATTATCTAAAAATAATCCAGACTATGTTGTTATCTTTCCTTGGAATTTAGCTGATGAGATAAAAAATGACATTAATACTTTTTTAGAAAAACCGACTAAATTTGTGACAGCAATACCCCGGTTATCGATAGTTTAGAATTTTGACTATATTTTGAATGCAGAAGCAGTTCTCTCGTGTCTTTTCGGAATGTTTTATTAACGTTAGAATTAGTCGGCAGAAAAAGATGTCTCCTCACTTTTTTATGTAAGGAAATTTATGGACAAATTAGTTCCTGTTATTCCTGTAAAGGAGAAGAGCTTTCCAGCTATACCAAGTTCTGCTCGTAATGCTATTTTAATTCCTTCGGTTCGCTTTGACGCCAATGCTCAAAGCATCATTGGTGGCTTAGTAGGTGTGGCGACTGAAGAGACCATTATTTTAATATCAGATAATAGTGAGAATTTGGAAAAGAAACGATTTCTAGAACAAATTCGCGCAATTAATCCAAATATTCTTGCTGTGCAGCATGAAAAAAATATTGGAGCACACGAAAATTTTGATTATGTATTTGATTGGTCAGAAGGGGTCGAACTTACTGCGGTTATGGCAGATGATGATTGGATATCTCCCGATTATCATCTAAGTGCTTTCCGTTATTTGGAAAGAACGCCTAATGCAAGTGGCGCTGCAGTTGGTAATAGTATCATTTTGCATGGAGAGCCGCGGGTTAAGACTATTGATGGCACGCAACCACAAATGATTGGTGAAAAACCGATAGAAAGAATGCGCAAATGGAGTGGTGTGGCCTCTAGAGTCACAATGTATAATGCTTCTCGCCGAAATGCCTTGGTAAATGCAGTTCAATTTATTAAAAGCACACCAATCTTAGGAATTACTTTATTGGAAGATTTGTGGGAGACAAATCGGCTAGCGTTAGGCTC
>CAJXCR010000062.1 GCA_913051825.1 uncultured Halieaceae bacterium | reverse complement strand
GCAACAGAACACCTCGTTCTCACCGCGGCCTATGGCATGATAGACGCAGAATGGGATAGCGGAACCAGTGTAACCATTGACGGAGTGCCATACGACTTAAGTGATGTAGAGCCATCGCAAATTGTGGGCAACAGCGCCAGCTTCACAGCCAGCTTTCAAATGCCAATGGCAAATGGCTTTGATATGCTAGCCGATCTCCAAGTAAGCCATAATGGAGAGATGGACGGAGGTAAGCCATGGGACGTTGTTAGACACCCGAGCTATACAGTGGTTGATCTTCAGGTAGGTGTCACCAATGGTCCTTGGGAGCTGATGCTAAATGTTGAAAACCTGACCGATGAAGAGTACTACACCGACTTGGAGCCGTTCGATAATTTCAGCCTTGCTGGCCTAACAGGCGAAGAAGGTAGAATTATTATAGGAACACACGGACATCCGAGAATATTTTCAGCGAGTGTTAGCTACTCATTTTAAAGTTTATTCGCTTAGGCGACTTTAAATGTCAAAAGAGTTAGAAGATGTGCTTAATCGCCTCGATCGACTTGAATCGATCGAGGCGATTCGCCAATTAGCAACTGTTTATGCCGTAGCGTGTGACGAGCATGACATGACTCGTTTAATGAGTCTATTTACGGCGGATGCCGTCTTTGATTCCCCGACAAAAACAATGGTCGCTGAGGGACGGGAACAAATTGAAAAAATGTTCGTTGACCTCTTTAGGGTCCGAGGGCCTGCCTTCCACTGGACTCATGACAAAAATATCACCCTAGATCCAAAAGATAGTAACAAGGCCTCAGGGGTAATATATAGTCACGCCGAGACGACGCCTAATAACGTGATAAGCCTAGCTGCCATGAAGTATCTGGATGAATATGAGCGCCATGATGGGACTTGGCAGTTTTCACGAAGGGAAATTCACTTTCTTTACTATGTGCCTTTTAGCAATTACTCTAGAGGCTTAAATAATCGACTGAGGGTTTGGGTAGGAGACAAAGCATATCCAGGAGATTACCCAGAATCTCTTCCTGCGTGGCAAGAATACGTTTCCAAATATCTATCATCTTGAAATGGGTATAGATCCACTAAATCTGGCTGAAAAAGCGCTCAGCCATTTTCGCGAAGGTTCAACAGATCAGTCAGAATCAGTGATGAAAATGCCGATCGACGCCTATACCGACCCCGATCGCTACAAACGAGAAAGTAATCTCATATTTCGACACTTGCCAATGGCTGCCGCCCTCAGTATCGAGCTGCCAGAAGCAGGAAATTATAAAGCGATGACAGTGCTGGATGTTCCTATACTGCTCGTCAGAGGCAAAGACGGAAAAGCTCGAGCTTTTCTGAACGTTTGCAGGCATCGCGGGGCTAAGCTCTGCCCGGATGGCAGTGGGACTTCAAGAGTATTTTCATGCCCTTATCACGCTTGGACCTATGGACATCTGGGAGAACTAGTCGGTCGTTATGGTGCTGATACCTTCGGCGAGATAGAATCTGAAGAGTATGGACTTACCTCGCTAGATTGCCAGGAGCAGGCAGGTCTTATTTGGACTCTATTGTCTCCAGGAAAATCTTTTGATGTCGACCTATGGCTCGGCGACTTCAAAACAGAACTGGAATCACTCCAACTAGGTGACTGGGTACTCCACGAACAAAGAGAACTACCTGGTCCCGGCTGGAAGGTTGCTATGGATGGCTACTTAGAGGCCTACCATCACCAAATCGTTCATGGTAGGACTGTTGGCAAACATACGGTCGGTAATCTACTGGTACTTAATACCTTTGGTCCACATCAAATTCTTACCTTTGCCAGGAAGTCTATTGGGTCGCTCGCCGACATTCCTCGCGAGAACTGGAAACCCATGGATCATATTCGGCTCATCCATTCCTGCTTTCCAAATCTATCCATCTCCGGAATTCTTGGTGGCCAGTGTTTAGTATCTCAAGTTTTTCCAGGCCCCACTCCTGAAACCACGGTAACCCGACAGAGTATTCTTGCTGCTCCATCTGTAGACGAGGAAAGTGTTAAGGTATTTAGCAAGATGACATTAGAAGCTGTTAGAGATGAGGATTATAAGATTGGAGCAGATATCCAATCATCTATCCACGCGGGCGCAAACGATCATTTTGTCTTCGGAAAAAATGAACCCGCGGTACAAAACTATCACAAATGGATATCTAAC
Organism: uncultured Halieaceae bacterium; assembly: GCA_913051825.1. GTDB lineage: Bacteria > Pseudomonadota > Gammaproteobacteria > Pseudomonadales > Halieaceae > CABYJX01. The sequence goes on along the minus strand of CAJXCR010000062.1, from coordinate 10,276 downwards.
TTCATGGAAAGCGAAACGTATACCTGGAGCTAAACAAAAAATACCCTAGCTAGCTTTTTATCTAATCCAACAATTTTGATACTACCTTAGACACTGCAACCTTTCCTTCGTCAAAAAGCGCTTCGTGATTAATTTCTATACGCCCTAGATCATAAAGATAATTAACCATAATTCCACCCGATTGCTCTCTCCCTCTGGAAGACAAGTCCGCGCCTCCATGAAGACCATGTAATAGAGCTCCATTACCTAAATGAAATCTAGCGACCGGATCTAACGGAAGATCACGAGATTTAACGTTCAACAAATAATGAGCGCATAGCTTAAGCATGGCATTATAAACCTCGTCCGTTATGACACTTCCCACTGACTCCTTCACTGTATCAACAATTTCAGGATCGACGATACCGCTTAAATCTGCCTTAAGTAGCCATTTCCTAAATCCTGGAACCGGGGATAAAGTAACAAAGGTCTTTAGCCAAGGCATATCTCTTGCTAATTCTTCTACAACGCCTTTTATGAGGAAATTTCCGAAGGACACCCCTGCTAGTCCTTTATGACAATTACTAATCGAATAAAAAACAACGGTAGTTGGACGGGCGCCGCTCTCAATCTCTCTTGTCTGCTCTAATAGAGGTGAAATGGCAGTAGGGATTTCATCTGTTAAAGCGATTTCCACAAAGACTAAAGGGTCATCATCAAGGGCGGGATGAAAAAATGCGAAACAACGTCGGTCATCTCGTAACCGACTTCTCAGATCATCCCAGCCATTAATTTCATGCACCGCTTCATAGTCAATCAGCCTCTCAAGGACCGACGCAGGAGACTCCCAACTAATTCGACGCAGCTCCAGAAACCCTTTGTTAAACCAAGAAATAAACAAATGTCGCAGATCGTCATCTACAGATTTAAGTCTTGGATTCTCTCGAAGGTGAGTTAATAAATCGCCTCTCATAGAAACCAGGGTACGAGTCCCATCCGGGGCCATATTGATACGCCGAAAAAGTTTTTGCCTCGGTGCCTCTGTACTTCTAATAATCGAGGTCAAGGCACTACGATCACCTTTTTCTCTATATCGTTCTGATGCAGTTAAAATTGCTTCTCTATCGACTTCAAAATCAGCCTCTAAACCAATGAAAAATTCTTCTTGGGCTTCCTCCTCCAGAGAATTATAGCCTCGGATAATTTCACTAGCTAAAGCGATCCCCGAGGGCTCACCTCTATGATCCAAAAGTTCTGAACACATTTTGAGCAATGTAGTGGAATCCAAAGGTGCTGATGCAATGCCTATCCTCCGGCGCGCAAGTAATTCCTTACCAACGTCGAGAACACTTTGAAACGTTCGTTCTAGAGCTCCTAAAGGACTGGATAGATCCTGATCAGAATTCTCAGACTTAGCGGTGGGTTCCTGCATTATTTCTCCGAGTTAAACCTAGTTGCAACTGATTCAAAGCATCATGTTACCGGATAACGACACGTTAGTACGAAAAATGAAAATTAACCACATCGTCAGGCGTATCAATATCTATTAGGATTCCTTTATCAGAAACAGGGATTTCTATGACTGCTTGAGTATTAGCCTGAACAATATTCTTAGCTCCAACATCACCATCGAGCTTCTCTAAAGAAGAAAAAAAACTTCGTCCAAACGCTACAGGGTTACCCGGATTACCCTCAAAAATAGGAATACAGATAGCATCGTCTCTCAAAGCGTTGGCTAAACTTAGATAAGTTTCTGGGTTAACAAACGGCATATCTCCCAGAATGACTAAAAGCCCTTCCCAGTCATAACACTTAGAAACACTCTCTGCTAAACTAAATCCCATTCCGCGATCTAATCTAGGACAGTTAATTATCTTCTCTACCCCAAGTCGTTGAGACTGTTCAATTAACTCTTCATTCTTGTACGGCAAACATACTCTCACTGGTAAGCCACTGGCAATAGCTGAACTCAAGGTCGTATGCAGCAAAGTTCTCCCATCATTAAGTAATGCAACTCTTTTATCACTACCAAATCGAGAACTTCGACCAGCTGCCAGAACCAGCAAACCTACTGTCATCGCGCACCGTCCATTAAAAACAAATTAGAGATGAAGACTAGGTCTTTCCACTTGGTAGCGAATATCGGAAGTTTGCTTGTCTATATTTCTACCATGCTCATGTCCAGAATATACTGCATGGGCAATAGTTCCCGGCGCCACGCAATCCCCTATCGACTTTATATTAGAGACACCAGAGTGCTCACTAAATTCTGATCTAGCGATTAATTCCTTGTAAAGCGTATCTTCTGATGTTCTTACTCCAACAATAATTAGCGAGCCCGCTTCGATAGTCGTTATTTCTGAATCACTATAAATACTTGTCAATTGGAGATGGCTCTCATCCATCCCTATCAGATAATGCTCTAGTAGGAGTTTTATATCCAACTCAATCATTCTTCCTCTAATTCTCCAGGATTCGTTATTCATCGAAGTCCAGGCTGAAACTGCATTAGCCGGTGTAACTAATGTAATTTCTTTATGACGCTCTCGTAGCAGTTCGGCGAGGCAACCTCCCATGTAATAGTGATCAAAATCATAGATAACCACTGGCTCAAGAAGAGTAGCGCCGTTAAGTATTTGATCTGGAGTAAAAATTCTATTGCTTTGGAAACCAGTGATCGGATAGCCAGAATCGCTCAAAATATCGGTCGACCATCTGGACCCTGTTGCGATCACGATCTGATCGTAGTCAGATTGATTGATATCTTCTGAAGACATAGGGCTATCTAAATAAATATCGATGTTCGGCATAGTTTTTATTAGACTAGTTCGATAATCACGAACCCTTATCCAACTCGCCAGACCTGGCAATCCTGACTCTCTAATAATCCGGCCACCTAGCTCCTTTTTCTTTTCAGCAAGGGTCACTGAAAACCCTCTTTGGCCGAGTACACGGCTGCACTCTAGCCCTGCTGGACCAGAACCGACTACCAGAATCTTTTTCTTAGAGTCACCAAGTGGAATTCGTTCTGGATGCCAATTCCTTCTCCATTCCTCTCCAGCTGTTGGATTTTGTGTACAACGGACGGGAACACTATCGTGATAACAGGATACGCAGATATTGCATCCTATACACTCTCTAATCTCGTCTTCACGACCTTCATCGATTTTTTTTGGAAGAAACGGATCAGCGATTGATGGCCTTGCTGCGCCTATCAAATCTAGAATTCCACCACGTATTTGTCTCACCATTTCGTCAGGTGATGTAAAGCGGCCTACACCGACCACCGGTTTAGTGGTTAACGGTTTTGCAAAGCTATTCCAACTCTCCTGACCACCCTCGCCTACAAACCGAGCCGATGCTGTTTCGACAGTCCAGTCAGATGATTTGATGTCCCAAAGGTCTGGTAAATCTGAAAGCATCGAAACAATTTCGTGTGCTTCAGAAGCCATGCTTTCACCTTTTATTTTTAAAAGATCGTCAGAACTAAATCGAATGGCTACTGCACAGGTATCTCCAATTGCTTCTTTCATCTCCTCGAGAATTTCGCGCATTAATCTAACTCTGTTTTTGAGACTTCCTCCATATTCATCAGTACGTTTGTTTAACCAAGGAAGAAGAAATTGGTACGGCCCGAAGCTCATCCCCGCATAGATATAAACAATATCAAACCCAGCACTTTTCGCTCGTCTCGCAGCATCAACATGCCAGCTTCGCATGTCCGCAATATCCTTATGATCCATAGATCGAGATTGGGTAAGGCTAATCCAACCAGGATAGGTCGAATTAATAGAGATGCCTGATGCTGAAATAGGAGTAATACGAGTCGATCTATTAGCACAACTACTTCCACCATGGTAAAGCTCGATACCCGCGAGCGAGTCATGCCGATGAATTGCATCCACCACTAAAGCATGCTCCCTAACATCGTCATCATCCCAAAGCCTGCTGGGTAATAATGGTGAATCGTCAGAACTTGGGTGAATAGAACAATATCCGGTATTAACCACTCCCCAACCACCTTCTGCTCTAACTTCCCTCATCGCAGCGTCAGTATGAGGCATTTGATGTCCAGTCCCTATTGCGTGCGGAGTCTGGTAAAAGCGATTTGGCGCTGTCACTGGACCAATTTTCACTGGATCAAACAAAATATCGTAGCGAGAGTTTCTAGCCATCATAATCCTGAAGAAAAAGCGAACCTAAACTCTTGATAGTGATAATCATGACCCTAAAAATCACTCGACCTTCTAAGTTGAGTAATTTCTCCAATAATCGCTACAGCTATTTCCATCGGCATCTTACTGCCAATGTCGAGTCCCACTGGCGCATGCAGCTGATCTCGAAGTTGTTTAGATATGCCCAGACTTTTTAATCTCTTGAGCCTTTCTTTTGTAGTTCTTTGTGATCCAAGAGCACCCACATACCATGCAGGGCCCTCCAATGCTTCACACAGAGCCATATCATCTATTCTTGGATCATGAGTCAATGTAATAACAATACTTTTTGAGTCGACCTTCTCTTGCAAGATATCATCTGGCATCCCTTGCAAAAGGGTGACGAACGGTCCCGACCAATCTTTAATTGCTTCGACCCGAGGATCAACTACAAATACTTCGTAATCTAATGCCAATGCTATATCAGCAAGACATTGGGAAAGTTGTCCCGCACCAACTAGGAACATCCTCATTCTTGGTCCAAACGTCTGAATAAGTTTGTCATGCTTCATTTTAAATGGCTGGTAATTGGCTGAGCTAGTCAATCTAGTCAACCTAGACTGAAGATCGAGCTCTCGAGTGATGCAGATCCTATCTGATAATGCTTGAGCTGTTTCCTTTATCCAGGTTTCATCTCTAGCGCTATCTAAACTCTGCACCAATACTTTAATTGTTCCACCACATGGTAGGCCTAATTTTTCGTTTTGATCAGCAGTGATTCCAAATTCATGTACAGCTAGGTAGTTCTTCTGAATCTCACCAGCTGCCACACGACTAATCAAATCTTCCTCCACACACCCTCCAGAAATTGAACCGGCTTGCGAACCCGCATCATTAAAAGCCATTAGAGATCCAATCGGTCGTGGATAGGAACCAATCGTTTCAACAATAGTAGCTAACCAGCAGTTTTCTCGATTGGATAACCACTCGATAAGCTTTAATAAGACCTGCTGATCTGGAGAATTCAAAATTAGCCACTCGTGCGATCTTGAAGATGCCGATCTAAAAGCAGACCAATCGTATTTTTCTCAACCATATGAGCAGCGTACCAGGAGTGCAAGCATCGAATACGTGCGGGATTCGAAATGCCTCCTATTCCTCTATTTTCAAGCACCTCAAAATATCCTGTTCTTAAAAGATGACTTCTCTCATCAGCAGTAAGGTAATCATCACGTAGTTTTATATGATTGCTATGATCTCGTAACATCGAATTTCTCAAAGTCACATCCTCATCTACCTGATCTTGAAACACTTTAATTAATCCGGAAGCTTCTAGCTGATCAATTCGGTAACACAGAGTTCGATCTATCAACCAAAACAGTGTCGGGAACGGTTTGTAATCAACCACCGACGCCACCCTAATAACACTTGGTTTCCCAGTATCATTTACCACCTCTACGGCTCTTAGCCCTCGTGGTTTTCTTCCTAGCAATTCAGTTACCTGCTCCACTATCTCGTCGTTCAACTTCATTAATTAATATCTCAAAAAAATAAGGTCTTCGGAGAAGTCTAACTCAAAGCAATCATTGTTTATATTAAGAAAATATTGACAAATTATTTTCCGCCTACTATCGTTCTCGCACTGTCAAGGTGCCTACTACAAAAAGTACTTTGTTGAGTAGGTTAAAAGGGAAGTGTGGTAAGGATAAAACCGAATCCACCGCTGCCCCCGCAACGGTATACAGCAATGCTGAAAGCCCGACACCTGCCTGGACGGTAATATTCAAAATGAAAAGCGGAGGGCTTTTCTTTGAGGCTATAGCCATTCACTCTCGCTTATTGCTTCCTTGAAATCCTTCATTAGCACCATAAAAAGGGATTGGAAGCATGTCTAGATTAATTAAATTATCCTGCTTAATCTTATTCGGATATAGCGCTAACTGTTTCACACAAGGATCTATAGAAGAGGTCGTCATTACTTCTTCAAGGGTCCCTATGCCAATTCGCCAGATTGGAACTTCTATGTCAGTGATTACAGCAGAGGATATAGAACGACGGCAGTCAAACTTCCTAACTGACATCTTGCGAAGTCAAACTTCCATAACCATTAATAATGCTGGTGGAGCTGGAAAAGCTACAGCGGTTAGTATCAGGGGAGAAGAAGGCTATCGAACATTAGTTCGCTTAGACGGAATTAATATCTCAGACACATCCGGCCCTCAAGTCAGTCCAAGAATGGGACAACTGCTCAGTTCCGGAGTCACAAGAGTGGAGATACTCAGAGGACCCCAAGGGTTACTATATGGAGCCGATGCCGGCGGAGTGATTAACATCAGTACAATCAAAAATACAGATGAGCTCACTGGCGCTATCTCCATAGAAACTGGAAGTTACGATACCAACCAAAAAGCTGCCAATCTTTCTGGTGGCAGTGACATCATCGACTTCTTTTTGTCTGGAGCAAAAATACAGACAAGAGGATTTAATTCCCGAACTTCCGATACTTCGTTGAGAGACGATGACGGATATAAAAATGAAACAGTTCACGGCAAAATCAGTACAGCACCAGTTGATGGTCTTCGATTAGACTTTATTTTTCATAATGTAGATGCCGAAAATGAATATGACAATTGCTATACCGCATCGTTTTCAGTAAGTAATGATTGTGACGATTTTTTCTCACAAGAAGCATGGAGAGTCTCAGCAAATTATGAGCTCGAAAACTTCGATCATGAATTCAGCTATAACAGCAGTGAGACAGATAGAGTTTTCTTTACTGAAGATATAGCTGGCTTCAGTCCCCAAGGAGAACTAAAACAATATGGCTATCTGGGTTCGTATATGCCAAAAACTAGTACTAGATTTGTATATGGCATTGAGCACAAAAAAGAATCAATGAATGACGGCACCTACAATTCTTCTCGAGATCAAAATGGTTATTTTTTCGAGTATCAACAAGATTTTAGTAGTAAATTATTCCTTACCGGAGGAATTCGTCATGACGATAATGACGATTTCGGTTCTCATAATTCAGCACGAGTTAGTGTCGCTTATTTAATTCCCTACAAAACCGGCGAACTAAAACTAAAGTCAACTCTTGGCACTGGATTTAGACCTCCAAGCCTATTTGAAATTGCCTATAACTCGAGACAAGGCGTTTATCCACCGGCAGCGGATGTGACGCTAAGAGAAGAGAGAAGCGAAGGTTTTGACCTCGGTGTAGGTTGGCTCTCGAAAAATGGCCTCCGCGCAAATCTCGTTTATTTTGATCAGTCAATAGAGAACGAAATTTACTTCGATAATGTGGCATGGTCTGGCTATTTACAGGGTGCAGGAGAATCTGAATCCAGAGGTATAGAATTCGATTTTGGTTGGATCATCATCCCTAACTTAGATATCTCCTCTAACTATACAAATAATCGTGCAGAGACAAGCACAGGTAATACCCGAGCGTTGCGACCAAAACATCTTGCCAATATAAATGTGGCTTGGAACAGTCCTGGAGAAAAACTCGCAATAAATTTAAATTATAGGCATGTTGGAAAAACACGTGGCCCCTACGGCATTGATATAGATAGCTATAATTTAGTAGAGATGAGCTCCTCCTGGTCAATAACCAAAAGTTTTACGGTATTTGCTAGAATAGAAAACATGACCGATGAATCATTTGTCAGCATTCCAGGTTATAACATACCGGAAGCATCAGCTTATCTCGGCTTTCGCTACGAAATATAGTTAGAGATACTTTCTTTAAAGGGGCTAGAAATGACTAGCAAAAATTCTAAGCATAAAGCCGCCATGCAGAAACAAAAAGCCGCTGTAGACGCCAGTGTTGAAGCAGCCTCTGAAGAACGAGGCATTGCAGTTCTATTGACTGGAGATGGCAAAGGCAAAACGAGTTCTGCCTTTGGTATGGTAATGAGGGCTAGGGGTTATAACCAAAGGATAGCAGTTATTCAATTTATTAAAGGGGAAATGCTATCTGGAGAAGAAATCTATATCCGTGACAAATGTCCAGATGTAATCTTTATTCAAATGGGTACCGGCTTTACTTGGGATACCCAAGATAGGACGTCCGATATGCGTGCTGCCGAGAAAACCTGGGCAGCGACCCGCCCACTTTTAGCCGATCCTGAAATTGATCTAATCATACTTGACGAGCTCACCTACATGCTTGCCTACGACTACCTTCCAGAGAATGAGGTCATAGATGCGATCAATAACAGACCTCGTGAACAGAGTGTGGTTGTTACCGGTCGAGGTGGTGGTAAGCGCCTTCATGAGGCTATGGATACGATATCTGAAGTAAAGGAAGTTCGTCATGCATTCAGAGATGGCGTGAAAGCTCGTAAGGGTGTTGACTACTAAAAAATGATTCGTTTCTTCTGAAGATGCAACCGCCCTACTCTATCGCGCCGACTTATTATCTTGCATATAAGATCCTGAATTCTCTATTCCTGGGTTTGTCTCTCGGAACTGTCTTTAAAATATATACACCTCTTGAACCAATTGTTTTTTCGATTGGCGGGATTGCACTGGCAGTTGCAACGATGATTTTAGCGAGCCAGTATTATCGGATTCTGCATATTGATTACTTCTATAGAATATCTCTTTTTGTTGAATGTGCGATTCTTGTCGTAGTCATCCTTTTCTTAGTGTTTTCAATAAATGAACATACTGCGATGGCAATCTATATAGGTTATCAGGTCACATTTATCTTCGGTTCATATTTGCTGAGATGTGAAACCCTTTTATTACCGGATACCAAGATGCTCACGAAATTAGATCTTGCTAAGCAAACTGGTTATCTCGCTGGACTTGCAGTCTCTTATCTGTTTTACAAAGTCTTAACTGATTTTTACGATATCTCCGACAGCAACGAACAAATATATACTATGCATTTTCTTCTACTAGTAACTCAGGTGTTGGTTATTTCAAGTTTATTTCTAGCCTTCAAGCCAAACCATGATGAAATAGACAGGTCCTCGCGCTTTAGAAAACCTCTGGCCTGAAGATGTAATTTTAAGAGCCGTCAATCAATGGCAGTTGAGTATTATAAACCACCTGCTTAACCGCGAAACTCGATTGAATATTTGCCACGCCGGGTATCCGTGTAAGATGATCTGCTAGAAAACGTTCAAATGCCTGAAGATCCGGGACTACTATACGCACTAAATAGTCACTACTTCCTGTCATAAGATAACACTCCATGACCTCCGGAAACCGACGAATCGTGGTTTCAAACTCTTCCAATTGGCCTCGCTCTTGACGCTCAAGAGATACGTTTATAAAGATAGATATTGGTAATCCCAATTTTGCTGGGTCTACCAACCCAACATACTTGCGAATAACTCCGCGGTCCTCAAGCGCTTTTACTCTCCTCAAACAGGGAGAGGGAGTAAGACCTACTTTGTCAGCAAGATCAATATTGCTAATACGAGCATCATTTTGTAAATGGTGCAAAATTTTTAAATCAATGTCATCAATTTGCATATTTTGATTTTATATATCATATTTATATATCTTTTTAGCATATTATTCTAAGTTAATCTACATTATTAGATTAAATAGCAATATAAATAAAAATCGAACCTTTATACTACCAGCCTCACTATAGCGGCTAACAATCTTATGCAGCGTCTATCGCCATCAGACATTGAGACCCTCACCTCCGAAACAGAGGAATGGGTTGAGGCATTAAACGATATTCACCGCGAACACGGTGAGGAAGGCGTATTAAATATTCTAAGGGCTTTGCAAAATCATGTGTTAACTAAAGGAATTGCTCTTGGGGAAGCTACTCTAAACACACCTTATGTAAATACAATACCTCTTTCAGAACAACCTCCATACCCAGGAGATATAGAACTAGAAAAACGAATTGAAAATATAATCCGATGGAATGCTATGGCAATGGTGCTGCAGGCAGCGGATTCTCACTCTGGAGTTGGAGGACACATCGCGACCTATGCATCCGCCGCCACTATGATGGAAGTAGGCTTCAACCATATATTCAAGGCGCGCTCCGATAATACTCTAGGCGATATCATTTTACCGCAGCCCCACGCAGCACCAGGGGTCTATGCAAGAGCGTTCCTTGAAGGCCGATTTAGCAAAGCCAATCTTAAAAATTTTCGGAGAGA
>CAJXCR010000061.1 GCA_913051825.1 uncultured Halieaceae bacterium | reverse complement strand
AGCAGTATGCCTCAGTCAGTTTTTAAAGAGAACAATGCTCCGATTGCAAAAACTCCATCTAATAAATATATGGAAAATTCCCAAATTTCTTCTTTGTAAACCTATGGCAAGTTTTTGACCCGATACTATAATTCCCGACTTCGAAAGCCACATGACAGCATTCAGATGGGAACAAAAAATACGCTCATCAGCCTCTTTGGGAAATCTCCCCTAAGACCTATTCAAGAACATATGAAAGTTGCTGCCTCTGCATCTAGCCAACTGCCTATTTTTCTAGAAGCTTGTTTTGCTGGTGACTGGGATTCTGCGAAGACTACTAGAAAATATATTAACGAAAGGGAAGCGGCAGCCGATAAACTTAAAAAGAAAATTCGACGTAACCTTCCAAGAAGCCTCTTTCTTCCAGTTGCCAGAGGCGACCTACTAGAACTTATTACCTCTCAGGATCGCATCTGTAATAGAGCGAAGGACGTCGCGACCATTTTAATCAGTCGCAAAATGCAAGTACCCGAAAAGCTGCACAAACCTCTAATGAAGCTAACCAAGGTTGTTGATGAGACCGTTCAGCAAGCGTGTTTGGCGTCTCAGGAGCTAGATGAATTACTCGAAGTAGGTTTTTCTGGTCGAGAAGTGTCTCGAGTAGAACGAATGCTTGGTGAAGTTGATAAGCTCGAGGGGGAAACGGATAAACTTGCATCTAAGGCTCGCGATACTTTATTCAAAATGGAAACAAGCCTTAATGCCGTAGATGTAATATTTCTCTATGACTTAATTGCCGTGATTGGTGGTATTGCTGACTCCGCGGAGAGCGCTGCTGATCGACTTCAAATCACCATGGCGAGATAAACGAAAGAGAGACGGTCGACATGGAAATAATTACTCAATACGGCAGCCTGCTGCTAATACTTGCATGTGTATTTGGCTTCTTTATGGCATGGGGCATCGGTGCTAATGACGTTGCCAATGCGATGGGAACGTCTGTTGGGTCAGGAGCGTTAACCCTCAAGCAAGCTATTTTAGTGGCCATGATTTTTGAGTTTGCTGGCGCCTATCTTGCGGGAGGCGAAGTTACCTCGACTATTCGCAAAGGAATCATAGATTCAAATTATATTGCAGACCAACCCGAGGTGATGGTGTACGGTATGCTATCAGCTCTTTTAGCAGCCGGGACATGGTTGTTGATTGCCAGTCTTCGTGGATGGCCTGTATCTACAACTCACTCCATCATCGGCGCAATCGTCGGTTTCGCAATTGTAGGAATATCTGCGAGTGCAGTTAATTGGGGAAAAGTTGGCACCATCGCTGCAAGTTGGATCGTTTCTCCCCTGCTAGCAGGCACCATCTCCTTTTGTTTATTTATGAGCGTTAAATCCTTAATTCTCGATGCCGACAATCCTTTTGAACGTGCCAAAAGATATGTGCCGATTTACATGTGGATGGTCGGGTTTATGATCGCAATGGTCACTTTACTAAAGGGACTAAAGCACGTTGGCCTTGAAATAGATTTGGGATCAGGATCAACATTCATTGATGCTGCAGTCATTTCATTCTTGGCGGGGTTGGTCGTGGCGCTAATAGGTTTCTTAATGCTAAGAAAACTTAAGCCTATTGATAATGATACTTACCGCTTTGCCAGTGTAGAACAGGTTTTCGCAATTCTAATGATTTTCACTGCCTGTGCGATGGCTTTTGCCCACGGCTCAAACGATGTGGCCAACGCGGTAGGCCCCCTCGCAGCGATCGCTAGCATCATTGGTTCAGGAGGAGAAATAGCCGCCAAGTCAGCGATGCCGTGGTGGATCTTGATAATTGGCGGGATGGGAATAGTTGTTGGACTAGCAACCTATGGCTGGCGAGTTATCCTAACTGTCGGAAAAAAAATCACCGAGCTAACACCTAGCCGGGGTTTCGCGGCCGAGCTAGGGGCAGCGACTACAGTTGTCCTTGCCTCTGGCACAGGGATCCCTATTTCGACAACGCATACCCTGGTCGGTGCAGTATTAGGTGTTGGTATGGCAAGAGGTATAGCTGCAATTAATTTACGTACGGTGGGATCAATCTTTCTCTCGTGGATAATCACGCTACCCGCCGGAGCGAGTCTTTCTATTCTATTCTTCCTTATTTTTAGAGGAATATTTAGCTAAGATTCACGTATTAAAATCGAATACGTAAATTGAGCTAAAATGCCTTATAAAAAAGATCCCAGTCCAAGAGAAATTATCAGTCGACTAACCGAATTAGTCGCAATACCATCCATTAGCTCTTTGGACCCTTCATGGGATGAAGGCAATCGTCAGGTAATAGACTCCCTTGCAGAATGGTCGGAACACATTGGGTTTTCCTGCGAAATACAAAACGTTTCGCCAAACGGACATAAAGCTAACCTGATAGCAACCCGTGGTACAGGCCCTGGCGGACTAATATTGGCAGGTCATGCAGATACCGTCCCATTCGACAAGGATAGCTGGGAATCTGATCCCTTCAGATTATCGGAACGGAACGGCCGACTTTACGGATTGGGAAGCGCTGATATGAAAGGCTTCTTTCCGCTGGCACTTGCAGCAGCTTCGAAGTTTTCAGAAATAAAGCTTAAGCAACCACTAATTTTGCTAGCGACCGCTGACGAAGAAAGCTCTATGAATGGTGCGAGATCAATTGCCACCTCGGGCTATCCAAAGGCTCGAGCCGCCATAATAGGCGAACCAACTTCGCTAGTGCCAATTAGAATGCACAAAGGAATTTCTATGTTCTCCGTTAAGGTAACCGGGCGGTCAGGGCATTCATCTAACCCTATGTTAGGAAAAAATGCCTTGGAGGGTATGCATCAGGTTATAGGACAAATACTTGATCATAGAGAAGAAATCAGGCAGGGCCGCACAAATTCCCTATTTGACGTACCCGGACCAACGCTAAACATGGGGTCCATTCACGGGGGAGACAATCCTAATAGAATATGTGGAGAGGTTGAAATGCAATTTGACCTACGCATTACTCCCGACTGCAATTTCGAGGCAATCAAGGAAGAGCTTAAAAATAAGTTGCTTACAGTTGGTAATGCTCTGGACCTAACCATTGATCTGGAAACACTAATGCCACCGATCCCACCTTTTGAGCAAGAAAGCGACAGCGAGCTCGTGCGTCTATGCGAAAAACTGACAGGGCATGGTGCATCGGCAGTTAATTTTGCTACAGAAGCACCTTTTCTCCAAAGCCTGGGGATGGAAACAATCGTCATGGGCCCTGGCAGTATCAAAAGAGCGCATCAACCCAATGAATATCTCGAACTTAACCAGGTAAAACCTTACATCAGTCATCTTGAAGCATGCATTTCTAGATACTGCCTTTAACACCTGTGAATTATTGCCATTAGGAAAGTCCATGTAATTTTAGGTACCCTGTCGCGAGAAAATGCATCCATTAGGAAAAGATAGTGACGCACAGTAGTATCGACAACGCGCGATGGTTCCGAAGCATGGCACCGTATATAAATGCGCACCGTAACAAGACATTCGTACTCGCATTTAGCGGCGAGGCTCTGCTGCATTCCAATTTTAACAACTTATTGCACGATATAGCGTTACTAAATAGCCTTGGCGTACAAGTTGTCATAGTGCATGGCTGTAGACCGCAGATTGACTCTCGATTGCGTCTTTCTAATATTGAGAGCTTTTACAAAGATGGTCTAAGAGTTACTGGCCCAGATATAATAAATCACGTAATTGATGCAGCCTTGGCAACCAGAAATCATATAGAGTCAAAGCTTTCAATGGGATTGCCAAATTCCCCAATGCAGGGATCAAAACTGAGAGTATGCTCTGGCAATTTCGTCACAGCCCATCCATTGGGAATTGTTGATGGCACTGATCTTCAATTTACCGGAAAAGTTCGTCGAGTGGATTTTCAGGCCATAACTCATCAATTAGTATTGGGTGCCATTGTGCTTCAGTCACCTCTTGGATATTCATCCACTGGAGAGACTTTCAACCTTTCAATTGAGGACGTTGCTGTTGCCATTTCATCCGAGGTTAAAGCCGATAAGCTTATACTGTTTGGAGAACATTCTGGCCTGCTGTCTGAGAACAAGTTAGTCAGGCAGTGTCGAACCAGCGAGATGACTCAACTTGAGTTAATCGACGAATCTCAGCGCTGGTTGGCAGGCGCTGCAATTCGAGCATGCAGCGCCGGAGTTTCTCGTAGCCACATAATAAGCTATGTGAATGAGGGCGCGCTTCTGGAGGAGTTATTCACCCATGATGGGGCAGGCACCTTAGTGACTGAAGACGAATATGAGAAATTAAGAACAGCAACAATCGAAGATATTGGTGGAATTCTTGAGCTTCTTCATCCTCTTGAAGAAGAAGGGATACTTGTAAAGAGATCTAGAAAGTTATTGGAAGAAGAAATTTCTCAGTTCAGGTTGCTGGACCGCGATGGTCGGATCATCGCGTGCGCAGCCTTGTATCCATTCGAACAAGAAGAGATGGCTGAAGTTGCATGTGTCGTCACCCATGCGAACTATCAGGGCAAATCTCGAGGATCACGCTTGCTAGAAATGCTCGAAAAAGAAGCCCTGGATATGGGTCTAAAAACACTTTTTGTGCTTACAACTCAAACCGCTCACTGGTTCCTAGAAAAAGGTTTTGTGGAAACTTCTATGGAGCAGCTTCCGAAAAGCCGACAATCGATTTACAATTTACAAAGAAATTCAAAAGTGTTTTTTAAAACATTAACCTAAGCAGTATCTTGCCTAGTCTAAGATACAGATCCGAGATTAACTGATGCCAGATTATCGCTCAAAGACAACAACTCACGGTCGAAATATGGCTGGCGCACGAGCACTTTGGCGAGCGACTGGAATGCAAGATGAAGATTTCGAAAAACCTATCATTGCAGTAGCAAACTCCTTTACACAGTTCGTCCCTGGGCACGTACATCTAAAGGATCTAGGACAATTAGTGGCGCGTGAGATAGAGAATTGTGGAGGAGTAGCCAAGGAGTTCAATACCATTGCCGTCGACGACGGAATCGCTATGGGCCACGATGGCATGCTCTATAGCCTTCCTTCTCGTGACCTTATTTCAGACTCTATTGAATACATGGTGAATGCGCACTGCGCTGACGCCATGGTATGTATTTCAAACTGCGACAAGATTACACCGGGTATGCTCAACGCCGCTCTGAGACTGAACATACCCACAGTATTTGTTTCTGGCGGGCCAATGGAGGCCGGCAAAACTAAGCTCTCCGATCAAAAACTTGACCTTGTGGATGCTATGGTGATCGCAGCTGATCAGAATGCGGATGATGCTACGGTTGAGGAATATGAACGCTCTGCTTGCCCCACATGTGGCTCATGTTCTGGCATGTTTACCGCTAACTCTATGAACTGTCTGACTGAAGCACTTGGTCTCAGCTTGCCCGGAAACGGCTCTCTTTTAGCAACTCACGCTGATCGAGAGAAGCTTTTTCTTAAGGCCGCTTCGGTGATCGTAGATTTATGCCACCGCTATTATGACAATGATGAAGAATCAGTACTTCCTCGAAATATTGCCAACTTTAAAGCTTTTGAAAACGCGATGAGTCTCGATATTGCGATGGGAGGGTCCACAAACACCATCCTGCATCTGCTCGCGGCAGCTCACGAAGGAAAGGTTAATTTTTCTTTAGCTGAAATCGATCGGTTATCACGAAAAATTCCGCAACTTTGTAAAGTTGCACCAAACACGCCCGAATATCACATGGAAGATGTTCATAGGGCGGGCGGCGTAATGGGAATCTTAGGTGAATTAGGCCGAGCAGGTTTACTTCACGGGGAATGTCAGACTGTGCACAGTAACACCTTGGATATCGCTCTCAAAAAATGGGATATTGCAGTCAGTAAAAAAGACGATGTGCATCAGCTTTATTCTGCAGGGCCAGCAGGAATACCTACCCAAACAGCCTTCAGCCAAGCTACGCGGTGGCCATCACTAGATTTAGACCGAGAGCAAGGCTGTATTCGGAGCATAGAGAATGCTTATTCGTCCGAGGGTGGTCTTGCAGTCCTTTTTGGAAATATAGCCGAGGACGGCTGTGTGGTTAAAACCTCTGGGGTCGACGAAAGTATTTTGAACTTCTCCGGACCCGCGTTTATTTGCGAAAGCCAAGAGGGTGCTGTTGAAGATATTCTTAACGGAAAAGTAAAAGCTGGAGATGTCGTCATTATCCGATATGAAGGACCGAAAGGAGGTCCTGGAATGCAAGAGATGCTTTATCCTACCAGTTACTTGAAGTCGCAGGGATTGGGCGCCGCGTGTGCATTGATTACTGATGGGCGCTTTTCTGGAGGCACTTCTGGTCTATCCATTGGTCATGTATCACCTGAAGCGGCATCTGGTGGCGCAATTGGTTTGGTGCAGTCCGGAGATATTATCGATATCAATATTCCAGCTAGGTCGATTAATGTCAGACTGGAGGAAGCAGAGCTTGGGAAGCGGCGTAAATTAATGAACGAAAAAGAAGATGAAGCTTGGCAGCCAAGAAGTACAAGGGAGCGTCGGATTAGCCCAGCTCTAAAAGCTTATGCGCGTATGGCAACGAGTGCGGATAAAGGCGCTGTCAGAGATATTAGTATGCTTGACTAAGAAGCGCCGTTAGACTGCGCTATCAGTGTCTCGATGTCTCGCTGCCATTTGGTAAGCTCTTTGCGCAATTTCCGGTCTTGTTTTTTAGAACGGCTATTCAAATTCCTGGCCACAATTTTTCGTATTACAGACGTATTCCATTCATAGACCATCAGATAATCTTCTGAAAGATTTTTTTCCCTATCAATTAGTAATTTTTTCAAATTATCTTGCCAGCGTGGTTCTCGTTCTAAAACATTTTCCACTCGATCTATCCATCGAGCTCGTTCGTCCAGCCAAGTTCGATCTGAACGCTTTAATTCGGCTAACTGTGAATCTATAAAATTTCTTTGCTCTGGCGTTATAGATCCTAAATATTTTTTCAGTATACCTATAAGTTCTTTTCTTGCTCCTTCTACAAATTCAGCATCTGTCCTAGTAAGATATTTCTTTTCATATTTATTTTGCTGTTTTTTAAGTTCCTGGAAAAAATCTTCCACCTGCTTAGCGCTTAAGGTAGTTGCTAAATTTATTAGCCAGTCTAGACTCCGTCGTTCCAGACGAACCCACGCATGTTCAATTGCATCTTCTAACCGCTCCAGATCTGCTGGCATGACTTCATCATCAAGAAGCCCCTCAAAGTCCTTAAATGTTTGGAGATACTTTGGTAGTTCCTCAGCTCTATGCCAGTCAAGGAAAGGGCCCAATAACGAATCCAAGTCTCTTTCCTGCTGTTGATCAAGATTTACAAAGCGATTTAGATACCATGGAAGCAACCAGTCAAGCTGGTTATAAGCAAAGGTTGTTTTGCTGCAGCCTACATTGAAAAGGCTAACGGAAAGTAGAAGAATTATTAGAAGATATTTGGAGGTGGTACTGGCATGGACAGTTTGTGATTTTTTAGGGCACTTCGATTCTATTCCTCCCCCCTCGTTTTGCTCGATAGAGGCATTCATCAGTTTTTTGGAACCAGTGCATGGGACCTTTTGTTCCTTTGTTGTCACAAACTCCTGCACTAATCGTTACCTGGTAGTCCGAAATAATCGTGGCGGAGGAAACAGCCTCTCTCAATTTCTCCGCAATTCTAGGTCCAATATTATCAACGGAATCGGTGATAAGTAGCGCAAATTCGTCTCCGCCAAGGCGACACAGTGAGTCCGTCCGCCTTATCTTTGATTTTATCAACTTAACAAGCTCTCTTAAAGCGGCGTCCCCTTCGGGATGACCTAATTTGTCATTAACCTTCTTAAAATTGTCGACATCGAAAAGAATAAGGGTACTTAGCTTACCCGTGTTTAGAAATTGATTGTGTGCGCTTAGTAGCTCCAGTTCTAAATGCCTTCTGTTATATGCCTGGGTTAAAGGATCACGCATAATTAATTTAACGTGTTCAATGCCTCTGCAATTAACCAGATTCATGAGCCACCAGCTTACTAGCAACGTCTGACCCATGCTCACCACAATTATTATCGCGATAACTTGTTCATACCTGAGGTATATCATCGGGCTCAGCGCTAACAGGCAAAATAGACCCATTAATACACCTAGGTTAGTGCGAATTACTCCTGGCAGTGCCGCCAACAGCGGATATAGAAGAAAAATTCCGTGGTCATAACCATTGGAAATCAGAATTAGAATCAGTGGGAACGCCATCAAAAGTGGCACCGCGGGGGAAAGCACCGGATTCCTAGCAAATGTTAGTCTATAGATATCGAAAAGAAGCGCGCCCCCCAAACCTAATGCCACCGCTGCGGGTAAGAACAGATCTAAGTTCAAGAACGATATTGCGATTGGTGTGAGTAATGAGGTTAATAAAATTAGTATATAAAGTTGAGTGCTATTAATTTGGCGGTTTATAGCGCTGGAACTTTCGTGTGCTTCATGTGTTGTTGGAGTAACCAGATCGCCAACTAAAGCATTACGAAGAGAACGTTTAAAATTTAATGGTGAAACGTCTATCAAAGTATCCTCTTAAGAATTAGTATCAGGGAACAAAGACTTTTTATCATGAGCTTATTATTCAGCACATGATTATTAGTACTTATCTGAAATCTTTCGGAACTAAAACCGCTATTAGCTTTGGGGAAAGCTAATCTGAATTAACTGGTAATTTGTCTCGACGTCAGAAAAAACTTTGGATCTACATTTCCACCACTTAGGACGGCCACGACTTTTTTTCCCTCAAAATTTTTGTATCCCTTTAATAGAGCCGCATAAGTAACCGCACCGGAAGGTTCAACCAACTGCTTCATTCTTGTCCAGATCAAGTACATCGCATCTAAAATCGTTTGATCGTCTACGGTCACAATGTCATCTACGTAAGTTTGTATGAGTGGAAAATTTAGCTCTCCTAGGCTAGTAAGAAGACCGTCCGCTACTGTGTTTGGTGATTCTTGCGGGATGATCTCGCCCGCTTTAAATGACCTCGCTGCATCATCAGCGCCTTTTGGTTCCACTCCAACAACCAGAACTTTTGGGTTAATATGCTTCACAGCCAAGGCACAACCCGAGAGCAAACCGCCACCGCCCACTGGAACAAGTAATACATCAGCGTCTGGAGCCTCATCTAGTATCTCTGTGGCAACAGTACCCTGGCCTGATATGACATGGGCATCATTGTAGGGATGAATTGCAGAGGCTTTGTTACTAGTCACAACCTTTTTTAAGGCTATCTCCCGTGCCGCCAAGGTTGGAGCACACTCTGTCACGCGAGCTCCATAGGATAATATTGCTGTCTTCTTTATATAAGGTGCGTTTTTCGGAACTACTATATGGGCAGGTATGCCTTTTGCCCTTGCGGCCGAAGCCAAGGCCGAACCATGATTTCCAGAAGAGTGGGTAGCAACCGCATGCAAGAGGCCTTCTTTGGATAATTTACATAACGCATTTGTGGCCCCTCTGAATTTAAAGGAGCCAGTGTTTTGGAGATTTTCACACTTGAACCATAATCGACTAACCGATGCTTTTTCTGCCAGTATGCTACTGGTCATCAATGGTGTTTTCTTTACCAGGCCTGTTAAATCATGCTGGGCTCGAAGTACATCTTTGAAATTTGGGGAATCGAGCTTATTAGTCATAAAACAATCGAGTCTCTATCGAGACAAGATAGTTTGTTAGATAATACAATTCACGCTGCATCAATCGCGTTTTGCTCTGCTGCCGAATTAATTGCGCCAAGAATCCCATTCAGTGACGCTTGAACAATATCGTTGCTGCGACCAACCCCACATCGTCGCTCTCCGTCAATATTTAATTGTATGTAGCAAATTGCCTCCGCGTCTGCACTGCGACTCAACGCATGCTCACTATATTCTACCAGCACTATTTTCTGACCCAGAAACTTCTGCATCGCATCTACAAATGCCGCTACAACGCCATTTCCTGATCCTGTCAGGGGATGCTGCGCTTTGCCTTTAACAAGGAGCATCGCGTTCAGAAGGTCTACTCCACTCTCTCTTTTTACCTGATAATCGCCGAGCGCCCAGCGATAAGATTCGGGAAAATAAGTTTGCTGGAAGAGGTCAAAAATAGTATCAGATTCCACTTCGGATTCTTTTTCTTCAGCAAAAGCTTGCACCGCTGAACTAAAATCGATTTGCAACCACCTTGGTAGAATGAGCCCATAGTCCCTTTCCAGCACGTAGGCTATTCCACCCTTGCCAGACTGAGAATTAATCCGTATCACCTCTTCATAAGTTCTACCTATATCTGCTGGATCAATAGGAAGGTAAGCGACTTGCCAAGGTTTGGCTTCTTCTTGTTTGGATAAGCACTTCTTGATCGCATCCTGATGACTTCCTGAAAAGGCAGTGAATACTAATTCTCCGGCATAGGGGTGCCTCGGATGAACTGGCAATTGTGTGCAGATTTTAACCGTCTCAATGACTTCATCCATTCTACTTAGATCAAGATTGGGATTGACTCCTTGGCTATATAGATTCATCGCCATAGTAATGATATCCATATTTCCGGTACGCTCACCGTTGCCCATCAGCGTTCCTTCTACACGATCAGCTCCGGCCATCATTCCTAATTCACCTGCTGCCACCGCACATCCTCTATCGTTGTGTGTGTGCAATGATATGACCACGCTTTCTCTCCGATTAACACGATCGCAGAACCATTCGATCTGATCTGCATAAACATTAGGAGTGCTCATTTCCACAGTCGCTGGCAAGTTAATTATGCACTTACGATCATTAGTCGGGTTCCAGACATCGATTACTGCGTTACATATGTCCAATGCAAAATCTAGTTCAGTTCCCGTAAAGCTCTCCGGAGAATATTCGAAAACCCACTCTGTCTCTGGATACTGCAGTGCGTAGTCTCGTACTAAAACTGCTCCTTCAACCGCGATCTTTATAATACCGTCACGGTCTAGATCAAATACCTGCTCACGCTGGACTGTGGAAGTAGAATTATAGACATGCAAAATTGCACGCTTGACACCCTTAAGCGCCTCAAAGGTTCTACCAATTAATTCAGGACGAGCCTGAGTGAGCACCTGTATGGTGACATCATCGGGAATACGATTCTCTTCGATAAGTTGGCGAACGAAATCGAAATCTGGAATCGAGGCAGATGGAAATCCAACTTCTATTTCCTTAAACCCCAGCTTAACAAGTTGATCCCAAAGTATGGATTTTTGGCGAGTCGTCATAGGCTCAACCAGTGCCTGATTGCCGTCTCGCAAATCAACACTGCACCATGAAGGGGCTCTATCCAGAACACGGTCAGGCCAACGTCGAGAAGGCAGGCTTATAGACTTAAAAGGCTCATATTTTTTGTGATCAAACTGTGCCATTAATTTTCTTCCCAAATAAATCTACCCAGAATATGCACGGAAGGATAACAAATTATCAAGGGCGAATTATTGCAATTTACCTATTAAAATCCATTAATTTATATCTTAATCTCTATAAAATATATTTATTTTAGAGAAATACTCTATTTATGTTCTTTTTTGCGCTATAGTTAGCCCATGCCTTTAATTAACATAGATAAAATTGATAGACGGATTCTCAATGCTCTGCAAAGCAATGGGCGAATTACCAATCTAGAGTTGGCTGAACTCGCCGGCTTATCGCCCACACCCTGCGGGCGAAGGGTCAAGCGACTGGAAGATTCAGGAGTAATCCGAGAGCACGTCACGCTACTAGATCAAGCAATGCTCGGACTGAAACTCACGGCTCACATCAGTGTTACCATGGATCGACATACCCCAGACCGATTTGAAGCCTTCGAAGCGGAAATAAGGAGCTATTCAGAGGTCATTTCATGCAGTGTGGTAACCGGACAATCGGCCGATTTTTTAGTCACCGCCGTTGTGCCAGACATGGCGTATTATGAACGCTTCCTGCTCGGGAGGTTAACTCGCATCGAGGGTGTATCGGCAGTACTGTCTAGTTTTGAGTTAAGGCGGGTGGTGGATAGAACCGCGCTACCTTTAGAATACATGGAATAAGGAAACAAAATGGATGGTTTTAAAGGGAAGGTTGCCCTAATTACTGGCGGCGCAAGCGGCATGGGAAAGGTCCTCGCTCGCCGACTCTCAGAAGAAGAAGCACAAGTTGCAATATTCGACGTCAATGAGGATGGGCTTACCGACACAGTCCGCGATATACCGAACGTTGCTGGCTTCAAGTGTGATGTCGCATCTAATGAAATTGTGAGAGACAGCGTTAGGAAGGTTGAGGAAACACTAGGGCCAATCGACATCCTTGTGACAGCCGCCGCGTTGATGCCTGGCCATAAAGTAATTGATGAGAGCTCAGAAACCATGGGGCGATTATTCGATATTAACTACTTCGGCACCTACCACATGATTGAAGCTATTCTCCCTGGGATGCGTGCTAGAAATACTGGGCGCATAATCGCTTTTGGTTCAGTTGCCGGCTACGCGCC
>CAJXCR010000060.1 GCA_913051825.1 uncultured Halieaceae bacterium | reverse complement strand
CAAAACATTCTCATCCGCAGCCATACCCCAGTGAATTCCACCATTATGCCCACCTCTACCAATCTTTTTTCTCCACAGAATACGACCTTCATTGCTGGGATCTAGAGCAAACACCATCCCCGATTTCTGTCCTGCCAATAAATAGTCATTCCCTGATTTACCTTTAACAAGTATTGGAGGTGCACCAAAATCAAAATCTGGTCCTGATGGCACAGGACAATTAGATCCGTTTGTCACACATGCTCCATTCCACATGTCACCGCTTATGGTCTGAGTATGCCAAACCACCCTACCAGTTCTAATGTCTGCGGCAACAATTGAGTCGCTCATCGCAGTGGCTGGAGTCGAATAATTCTGGCCAGTCCCAAAGTAGAGAAGCTTTCGCTTCTCATCAATAGTAGGTGAAGACCAGACTGGGACCCCAGACGGACCCCAAGACATCACTTCGTCAGACTCAGAATATTGCTTTCTTGCCTTATCTACTGAGTACAAACGCCAGCGGGTATCACCTGTATTTTTATCAACTGCAATAACGCCACCTCTAAAAGTGCAACACTCATAATCAGACTCTATTGCGGCCACTATCTCGGTCGAGGACAAGGGAATGAAGACGCTGTCCTCATATATTACAAGGGAGCCAGTAATGGTTGTTAAAGGATGTGGATCAGCTCGCCTTCTCCAAATTAATTTCCCGGTTAAAGCTTCCAATTTATATATGTATCCTTGGAAATCTCCGAAATAAAGCGATTCTGGTAAATCTTCCTTGCCGAGCTCAACGGAAATCGATACGCGAACTTCTGATGAAGCATTAAAAGTCCACCATACACAACCTGTCTTTGCGTCTAGCGCGTAAACCGACCCGCTCTGACTTCCTATAAATACGACACCACCGCCA
Source organism: uncultured Halieaceae bacterium (assembly GCA_913051825.1). Classification (GTDB taxonomy): domain Bacteria; phylum Pseudomonadota; class Gammaproteobacteria; order Pseudomonadales; family Halieaceae; genus CABYJX01. The sequence goes on along the minus strand of CAJXCR010000060.1, from coordinate 11,670 downwards.
ACCGTTGGCTGAGAGCGCATTCGATCAGTTCCAGGAAATGCAAAAGTCCAAGCTAGCTCTAATAACTCTGAGGTGGGCTGAGAAAACTCATTCAACTCAATCTTCTGAGAGCGGTCATTGCTTAGCGAATTTCCCCATCTCAGCCAACCTGGTTCTGCAGTAAATTTCTGCTCGCCATCGCAACTCATATCAGAGCTAGACTCAGTAACTAGCTCGACCGAAAGATACCTTGCAATCGCATCCATCTCCAAACTAGACAGATTCTGAGCTTGAAGTTTCATCAAACCACTTTGCATTGATCGTGTAATTACCTGACGAGACATGGTTCGCAAAGTGGCCTCACTGGGTACTTGATGAGAAATAGTTGCATGGCAGGAGTGACAGTGCTCAAGGTAGAGTTCTTTTCCGCTTAGGGACTCATCAGCGGGGCTTTCACAAGAAACATAACTTGAAAATATCGCTAGAAATATCACGAGTACTCTTACAAAACTTTGACCTCCAATAACTTCGCTAAGAGTATGACTCACTGTGATACACACCTTTTCCATAGGGTAAATTCTGAGTTTAGTATAAGGTATCCTAACTTGCAGCTAACACACTTTCATGGACACAAATGAAGACCGATAAACTTAAGAAACTACTTGTCATGCTGATTCTTTGCTTGGCTGGAGGCACCATCTACATATTGCCTTTCCTGCGAGAGGTCTACTATATCCCTATGCGAGATGCATTTGGATACAGCAACACCCAAATGGGGATCGTGCACGGTGTCTATGGCGCCTTCTCCTTAATCACTTATTTTCCAGGCGGTTGGCTGGCAGATCGTTTTGAGGCCCGCAAACTCATATCTCTTGCATTGATGGGTAGCGCCCTGGGAGGTTTTTATCTATCTACCCTCCCTAATTATTTCGGAGTACTAGCAATTCAGGCACACTTGGGCATTTGCACATCTTTAGTTTTTTGGAGCGCAATGATTAAAGCAACCAGATGCTGGGCTGACCCAGAGAACCAAGGTCGTGCCTTTGGCATCCTAGAAAGCGGGAGAGGGGTTACGGAGTTGGCTCTTTCCGCCGCACTTTTAGCTATTTTCGGTTTGCTCGGTGGTTCCAGTAAAGATTTTGCGAGCGTAATACTACTATTGTCTGCCGTAAACCTAATTCTCGCCGTTCTCGCTTGGTTATTTCTTGAAAGTGAAGAGCCAACTGCAAAAAAAAGATCATCACTTGTTCCAAAATTTTCTCAACTTCTTGATGTCATCAAACTTCCTTACATGTGGCTAATAGCTACAGTGGTATTTTGTTCATACTGTGCTTATTGGGGAACCTTCGCTTTTGCTCCTTATGCCACCGAAGTTTTTGCATTTAGTGTTTTGGCAGGAGGGACACTCGGTGTAGCAAAGATGTGGGTCAAACCTTTAGCTGCAATTGCAGCTGGGTTTTTAGCGGATCAAATAAAAACCTCTCGTATGGTTTCTATTACTCTATTAGTTTCATCGGCAAGCTTCTTCTTATTGTGCTTGTTATCTGGAGACTCTTCTCAACTCGGTTTAATGATCTTACTGGTAATGATAATCTCAATCACCGTATCTTCTCTTAGAGCTATATATTTTGCATTACTAGAAGAAATAGACATTCCATTGGCGGCAACCGGCACTGCTGTTGGTTTTGCATCAGTTATTGGCTTTGCCCCCGATGTTTTTATGCCTTTATTGATGGGATATTTTCTAGATAATTATCAAGATGGTGTTGGTTATCGATACTTTTTTGCGACTATCGCCATCATTTGTATTGTAGGAGCTTTATCATCGTGGCTAATAATGAAACGAATACCCAAACTGCATAGAAAAGTTCGAAGCTTAGCAAATGTCAGTTGACTTGAAATCAGATTCACTAGAGCGCTCTTTACCTAGCGAATGGTATACCAGCGATAAAGTTTTTTGTTTAGAACAAGAACATATTTACTCAAAGGAGTGGATGTGTGCTGGGCGAGAGGAATGTTTACCGTCAGTTGGAGATCACAAAGTTTTAGAAGTCGCTGGAGAGAGTGTCATCGTAGTACGAAATGAATCCGAAACATTACGTGCTTTTTATAATGTGTGCAGACACAGGGGAGCTCAGTTATGCTCTACTGAACCCAACTTGCACGGTATCAAACTTAAAGGAGGAGTTATTAACGGTAAACTCATAGCCTGCCCTTACCATGCCTGGTCCTACAACCTGGACGGGAATTTAATAAACACGCCACACCTGAACACCACCGAAGGTTTTACTCATGAGAATCATGCTCTTTACCCAGTTGGATGCGAAGTCTGGGGTGGATTTTTTTTCTTGAATCTGACCCCAAAGCAAGCACCAGATTTCGATGCGTCCATATCAATGTTCGCGGAACGCTACCGCCGTTATCCCCTAGAAAAATTAATCACAGGTAAAGTTATTACCTATACGGTAGATGCTAACTGGAAGGTTCTATGCGAAAACTATAATGAATGCTATCACTGTGGCCCCGTCCACCCTGAGCTTTGTGAATTGGTTCCCGCTTTTCGCGACAAGGGAGGAGCCGATCTAGATTGGGAACACGGAGTAGTCCACAGACCCGGTGCAGATACCTTCTCCTTTTCAGGGAAAAGCAAACTGACGGTCTTCGAAGGACTAAATGAAGAAGAATTAGACCGACACAAAGGAGATTTGATCTATCCTAATTTATTCCTAAGCTTCGCCAAAGATCATGTCGCATCATTTACTTTAAGACCCGTTAGCGTTAATAAAACCGAAGTTGTCTGTGAATTCTTATTCCATCCAGAAGAAATAAATCAGCCTGAAGCTCACTTCGCTGATGTAGTCGAGTTTTGGGATCTCGTGAACAAACAAGATTGGGCCATATGCAGCAGTGTGCAACGCGGCATAAGCTCCAGGGTTCATGAACATGGATGCTTCTCTCCGATGGAGGATTATAATTTAGATATACGCCGGTATGTTGAAGATCGAATAGCGCCCTACATGCACCGCTAGAGCTGGGTATCTAATGGTAATTCAGTGGTATTTTTTATCTCTGTAACCACCATATGCGAGTGTAACTCACGAATTGATGGGCTTGTGGTCAGGGTGTTTCTAACGAATGCCTCGTAGTGACGAATATCCCGAGTAACAATCTTTAGCATATAGTCCCAGATTCCTGCCATGGTATAGCACTCCATAACTTCTGGATGGAGAACAATTTCCTCTTCAAAGGCCAACAAGTTTTGGCGGCCCGAGGAAGTCAGGTTTATGGTAGCGAATACCACTACATCCATACCAAGTTCACGTCGATCAAGTAGCGCTACTTCCTTAATGATAATACCGTCTTGCTGAAGCCTGTTAATGCGACGCCAGCAAGGTGACTGGGACATATTTAGTTTCTCAGCAATTGCGCTTGAGCTTTGGCTTGAATCAGACTGCAACAACTTTAGGATAGATAAATCCTGTTTCTCTATTTTTAAAGACAATTTTATTCTCCTATATAGTATATATTGAATAATATTTTCTATATATAACAATTTCAGAGTAAAAATAAAATAACTTTTTCCTCTTCTATGAGCGACGATAGCTAGGTTCTTTGTGAGGAAAAATATGAAGCCGACTTCTAATAAAAGAACTAGGAAGGTCTCCCTCGATGACAAATACGCCCTGGACACAACGCGAGCATACATAACAGGTGTCGAAGCACTTGTTCGACTGCCTATCCTCCAACATCAACGTGATAAAAAGTTAGGGATTAACACGGCTGCTTTTATCTCCGGGTACCGCGGTTCTCCGGTGGGAGGTGTTGACCAAGCCATGTGGAAAGCTAAACCATGGCTTGATAAGCATAATATCTACTTCCAGCCAGGCATCAACGAAGATCTTGCGGCAACGGCAGTCTGGGGTAGTCAACAAACTAATATTTTTGAAGGTGCTAAATATGATGGCGTCTTCGGCATGTGGTATGGAAAAGGCCCCGGGGTAGACCGAAGCATGGATGCGATCAGACACGCAAACGCTTTTGGCACATCACGCTACGGTGGCGTGCTTGCCATTGCAGGTGATGACCATGCTTGCAAATCCTCTTCTTTACCGCATCAGTCTGAACACATGTTTATAGGAGCGTCTGTTCCAGTTCTTAGTCCGTCGAATGTTCAGGAAGTATTAGATCTCGGTATCTTCGGTTGGGAATTGTCTCGATACAGTGGATGCTGGGTCGCTCTTAAAGCGGTCACAGAAAATATGGATTCGGCGATTTCCGCCAATATCGATCCCAATCGAATCAAAATTGTCATACCCGAAGATTTCGAACTCCCAACAGATGGTGTGCATGCTCGATGGCCAGACAAACCACTCGACCAAGAAGTGAGACTGAACAAGTTCAAGATTTATGCTGCGCGTGAATTTGCTCGCGTCAACGGACTTAACAAAATAATTTTTGACAGCCCAACGCCTAGATTCGGGATCATCACTTCCGGCAAGGCATATCTTGACGTGATGCAAGCTCTGGAAGATATAGGAATCGACTCAAAGACTGCTAAATCAGTAGGTATAAGAGTTTATAAGGTTGGCATGCCTTGGCCCCTAGAACCTCGGAAAACCCATGAATTTGCCGAAGGTCTGGAGGAAATTCTGGTAGTCGAAGAAAAACGCTCAATTATCGAAGACCAACTAACTGGACAGCTTTATAACTATCCCGTGGACGCCCGCCCACGAGTAGTTGGTGAATTTGATGAAAAAGGCAGAGACTTGCTTCCAAATCTCTCTGAGTTGACGCCTGCCATGATTGCTTTAGTAATCGCCGCTCGCATTAAAAAGTTTCACCACTCGGAAGCAATGACCGAGAGGATCAAGTGGATCAATGAGAAAGAGGCTTCTTTAGCAATACCGAGAAATATTATCGATCGAGTTCCACATTTTTGTTCTGGCTGTCCCCACAATACCTCTACCAAAGTTCCCTCTGGCAGCAGAGCATTGGGCGGTATTGGCTGTCACTACATGGCAACCTGGATGCCAGACAGAGAGACGCACACCTTCACACAGATGGGAGGTGAAGGAGCCACATGGATAGGGCAAGCACCCTTCACGCAAACCAAACATGTTTTCCAAAACCTAGGCGACGGCACCTACTTTCATTCAGGAATCTTGGCCATACGTGCAGCTATCTCATCGGGAGTCAATATTACCTATAAAATTCTTTATAACGACGCTGTTGCCATGACAGGAGGACAACCTCTGGACGGCTCGTTAAAAATCGATGATCTCGTCTATCAGGTCCGTGGGGAAGGTGTGCGGCGAATCGCATTAGTAAGCGACGAGCCAAACCAATGGAAAGATCACTTTAACGCAATCCCTGGCTATAGTTTACATCACCGAAATGAAATGGAATTGCTGCAGAAAGAATTGAGAGAATACCGAGGCACGTCCGTTATTATCTACCAACAGACGTGCGCCGCAGAAAAACGCCGTCGGTTAAAGAAAGGCTCTGCTATAAGATTAGATAAGAGACTTTTTATCAACGATGAGGTGTGCGAAGGATGCGGAGACTGTGGAGTTAAATCTAACTGCTTATCCATCGTACCCAAGGACACCGATCTAGGTCGAAAGCGACAAATTGATCAAAATTCCTGCAACAAAGATCTGAGCTGTGTGAACGGTTTTTGCCCGAGCTTTGTAACAGTTGTCGGAGGAGCACTTCGCAAACCAAAAGTGAATTTAGAGAACCAACATATTTTATTTAGCCCACTTCCAAATCCATCTCTACCTAATTTAGATATTCCTTGGAATACCGTCGTCACTGGGATCGGAGGTACTGGTGTATTAACGATCACAGCCCTAATCGCGATGGCAGCTCATATTGAAGGAAAGGGATGTGCCACGATGAACCAAACTGGACTGGCGCAAAAATTTGGTTCTGTAGTAAGTCATGTGCGAATCGGCCGCAATCAGGATGATATAAAAGCAATGCGTATACCTGCTGGCGAGGCAGACCTTCTTATAGGTTGCGATCTGGTGGTCACAGCAGGCTACGAAACTATGGGAAAAGTCGCTGACGGAAGAACGCATTCAGTGGTCAATGAAGCGGAGACCCCAACCTCTGCTTTCGTACTTGATCCAGATGCGAAGTTTCCCGCCACCAACATGAAGGAAAAAATCGTAACTGAAGTGGGAGAGTCAGGCAGCCATTTCATCAATTCCACTCGCATTGCCACTCAATTATTAGGCGACTCCATCGGCAGCAATATGTTCTTACTAGGTTATGCCTGGCAAAAAGGTTTGGTCCCGGTATCCTCCGAGGCACTTTTAGAAGCAATCGAACTTAACGCAGTAGCTGTGGAATTCAATAAAAAGGCTTTTCTATGGGGGAGACGTTACGCTGATCAACCTAATCAGGTAAATAGAATTCTAACTCCTGACAAAAAGAGACCTGCCGAAAACCTCGAAGACATTGTTACAGATCGGGCTCGGCGTTTAACCACTTATCAAAATTCAAAATACGCCGATACTTATCTTTCGGAAATAAAAAAAATTCGCAGCGCTGATCCATTCTCTGATCAAACCGATTCCCTCACAACCATTGCAGCGAAGATACTTTATAAGCTTATGGCGTATAAGGATGAGTATGAAGTAGCGCGACTCTATAGTGACCCAAAATTTCGAGAAAAATTAGACGCGAAATTTGAAGGGGATTACCAAATTCGATTTAACTTCGCACTCCCATTATTAAGAAAAGCAGACACAGATACGAAACAGGCGCGCAAACGCGAATTTGGATCATGGATGAGAAATTTTCTCTATTTCCTCGCGAAACTGCGATTTCTTAGAGGAACATTTTTGGACCCGTTCGGATACATGGAAGAACGTCGGCAAGAACGAGAAGATATTGAAAAATATATGCGGCTATTGAGAAATATTTCAAACAACCTGACTAATGAGAACTACCAGTCAGCGATTGCTCTAGCTACACTACCCGCTAAGCTTCGCGGATTCGGCTATGTTAAACAGGAATCACGTATACTGCTCGACCAAAGGCGTGAGCATCTATTAAAATCATTTCTGGGACAGGAGCCCGCAGAAGAAATAAAATTTTCTTCTGCGGCCTAGCAGGTTCGAGAGGAGCTCCAATTGATGGAGACAGTTGCTATTTTTGGATCGAGTGGCGGACTAGGCTCAGGTATTGCAGAGACTTTAGCTAATCAGTACCGGTTAATACTTGGATATCACAGCAATCTCGATACCGTCGAAGCCTTAACAGAAAGAATAGTATCTGCAGGTGGCAGTGCCGAAGCGATAGTCGTGGATGTGCGAGATCCGAACTCAGTGGCGGAGTTTCTAGATCAAGCGACAGAAAACTCCAAGCGGTTAAGGGGAGTGGTTAACGCAGTGGGCCCGGCAATACCCCTGCGACCCTTGATTGAAGTCTCTCCAACAGAGTTTGAAAGCATTATGGCATCCGATGTTTTTGGTTCTTTCAACGTGTTGACAGAATCAGCCAGAAGGCTGGCCTCGAACGAGGGTGGAGTCATCGTACAGCTACTGACTACAGCGGTGCTAAGAACACTCGAAAATGATGGCATGTCAGGCATTCCGAAAACTGCTGTCATGGGCATTGTCAGGCAGCTAGCTAGAGAGGTGGCCAAAGAGAATGTGAGAGTGAATGCCATCGCTCCGGGCGTGATTGACGCCGGAATCGTCCATTCTTCCTTCACAGCAGATACCGTTGCGCAAGGTGTCATAGAACTCTGCCTTGATAGAACACCCATGCCAAGGCTCGGTAAACCTTCAGAAGTCTCCTCTCTAGTCCAATATTTACTTGGCGACGAGGCAGGTTATATAAACGGACAGATAATCGGCGTCGATGGCGGTTACAGCGCCTAAAACTAACCCTCGTTTATTGACAGCCGAACCAATTTTTCTAAGCTATAATAAATCAAGTTTTCTGGAGCAATAAGCATTTCTTATACCTTACCAAAAGCTTCCGCCGAGCGAATAAGACGTGATCAGGCAGACTGGCGCTATACCACTATCGCCGAATCCGCATGGAAACGCAGCGCCGAACAACCTGACGACATCGCCTTCGTACTTGAATCCGAAGAGAAAACTTTTTCCCAGATAGCAAACGAGGCAAAATGCCTCATCACCGGCCTAAGATCTATAGGCCTGAAAACTGGAGATACAATCGCTTTTCAATTTCCCAACTGGATTGAAGCTGCTCCAATTGATATAGCATGCGCCGCATTAGGTTTGGTGGTAGTTCCAATCGTTCCAATCTATCGTAACAAAGAACTGAGCTTTATATTGTCAGACGCAAGCGTTAAGGCAGCCTTCATACCCGACAAGTACCGCAGTGCTGACTTTAGAGATATGTATCGACGCCTGCAAGAAGAGCTCGAATGCCTTAATTCTATCGTGCTACTACGCAATGAATTACCAGCAGATTCTAATTATTGCGAAGTTGATTTTTCTTCACTAATGGACAATGAACCCTTCGATGAAACTCTTTTAGAGAGAACTGACCCAGATCAACTCAAGACAATTCTCTACACTTCTGGCACTACCGGAACTCCCAAAGCGGTTATGCACAGCCACAATACAATCAATCGGGTGATAGACAACAAGGTCGATTATCTTAGCTTGGACAACGACCACCAGGATAGGATGTTCATGGCATCACCGATCACTCATATCACAGGATACGGTAGTATCAACTTTCCATTCACCACAGGATTGAGCACTGCACTAATGGAGCGGTGGGATGCTAACGTGGCTGTGAATTTTATTTCACAAACCAGATCAACGGTTAGCGTTGGTGCCACGCCCTTCCTAAAGGAATTACTGGACGCGGCTGAAGCTAACAATAATCCCTTGCCAAGCATGCGTTATTTTATCTGTGGAGGCGCCTCTGTTCCGCCTCAAATTATTTATCGAACCACCGAGATATTGGAAAACTGCAGGGCATTTAGAGTATACGGCAGCACTGAAGCCCCGATCATAACGTTGGGATGGCCAGAGGCGACGCAACAGGAATTAGCCGCAGAAACCGATGGGAAGGTTTTTAACTATGACGTCCGGATAATTAATGATAGAGGAGAAAACATTACCGCAATCGGCTCGGAAGGAGAGATAGCTGCTATCGGATCTGGGATGATGCTTGGTTACAAGGACCAGAACCAGAACAGCGAGGCTTACACCGATGGATATTTTATGACCGGTGACATCGGCGTCCTCACCAAAGATAATGCACTGATCATAACCGATCGCAAAAAAGACATTATCATTAGAGGTGGCGAGAATATCAGTGCAAAGGAAGTCGAGGATATGCTGCATAGCCACCCCGCGATCAAGGAGGCCGCTGTCGTGTCTAGATCACATCCTCGCCTAGGAGAAGGTGTGTATGCCTATCTTTTGATAAAGCCAGGCGCCACTCCACCCAGCCTAACCGAGATAAAGAATTTTTCGGAATCTACGAAGATCGCTAAGCAGAAGATTCCGGAGGAAATAGAAATCGTTAAGGATTTTCCGAGAACGCCCTCCGGAAAAGTGCGAAAGGATCAGTTGCGGAAAAAATTAAGGCATGATTAACCATTATTTTTTAAGATAGGATCAAGCTGAATAAGGGCTTGAACAATTTAACAGCCGTTACCACCAACGTTTCCTATATTGACACATCCCTGTCGGGATAAGTCGAGCGTTCCAAAAATACCGAGATCCAGCACAAGACCAAACCCTAGATTAAAAATTGATCCTGAAGTTACGGAAATATTGGCTGAGGATACTGGTGCTAACACATTACCAACATAGGTTTTTGAATAGATGGTTTTTCCGGTACTCAGTCCTATAGCAAATGAATTAATTCCACCGACCACTATATCGATATCTACATCACCGCTCACATCATGCAACACGCTGCCCACCATAGTTTCTGCCTCGGTGTTCTCACCCACGGTGCCTGTTATAACCTCACCGACTGAGACATCAATATCCGCATTGCCACCAATATCAGCCTGAACCGATCCGATCACATTTTTAGAATTAGTCCTGTCTCCCAGTGCGAAGGCCATCAGAGCACCTGTCTTCACATTTGAGTGATAATGCCCGCCAATAGTATTCCCTTCTCCAAGATAACCAGCTCTATTTACTACGGATGTATTGGAACCTAGACTCGCAGAAAGGACAGGTCCGGTAGTTACATACATTTTGGCTGCACCTGCAGAGCCAAGAACCTCTCCGAGAGATACTTCTGCCTTAGAAGCGTAACCCACTGGTGCGGCCAGAGAGCCCTCCGAAATCACCGACATATCAAGGCTTTGAAGAACGCTATTAGGACCCGTGTTCGCCAAACCGACTAGGGACGTCGTTTGATCTCCAATAGAGGCTGATAAAGCAGCAGCTGACTGAAGGAATAGATTCCCACTACCTCGGATGTCTCCCTGCCAGTATCCAAGCTGCATGGTAGATTGAGTATTACTACCTAGGGTAGCATTGAGCGGATCGGTAATTACAGATTTTGAATTAATTTGTCCACCAGCGCTTCCAGCAATCGTTACCAATCGCATAGTTGCTTGGGTATTGGCTCCTAAAGCCGCATTGAGTGCACCGTCACTTGTGCTAAGAATACTGACACCCCCCAGAACCTGATTACCTCCAGCGCTAATCACCGATCCGACATCTTGCTCTGCGAAAGTGTTGTAGCCAATCGCAGCATTAACGGCTCCGGTAACAGCATCGACAGACGTAAAAGAATTGATCGTCAAATTGCCTGGTGAGGTGTCGATTACACCGATACGCTGACTAACAGAAGTTACGTCTCCAATGCTGGCATTAATCACCCCATCAACAATCAGATTATCCGAAATAACACCATCTACCTTTACAAGTCCTTCAATAGAAGATTGATGCTTTACCGCTCGCGATTCATCCGTTCTAGAACTGTCACCATACATTCCAGATGTGTCAGTCGCTCCGGTTTGAGCTCCAGTCTCTAATACTGATTTTCCAGTAGGTGTAGTCGCATTCGCAATATCAGTGCCAGCACTATCGAGTTTTTGATTTACGGCAGCGAGAGCATTCGCCTTCTTAGTCGTCATCTGATTAGCTGCGTGCTGAAACTTTGAAGCTTGCTTGCTTTCTGCATCTTTTTTCGCCTGGGCAATTTTCCGGTTCTTCTTCGAACTTGATTCCTCGCCGCCCCAACATCCCTTATTCCTAATCCGGCAGACTTTAGAGGGGATTTTCACAGCTGCAGCTTTTTTTGCATGGGAATTTGCCATATCCTGAAGTTGACCTTGAATCGCATCAAAAGCTGTGCCAACAGAATTATTAATCTTACTTTTAGCATCGCTGAGCTGACCTCCGACTCGAGTATTCAAGTCGGCTGTACTTCCCTGAATTTTTTTTGTTAGCCCCGCGCCAGTACTCGTTTTAATATCGTCAACTTTTTTTCGAATCGCCGCTACATCAATTTTTCTCTCAATTCCTTCTTTAGTCACATTGTCGTATGCCAACTTTCGCTCAATATCATCCTTGTCCGGAACGCCTGCTACCTTCTTCTCAATCTCATCCTTGGTCGGAACATCTACTCCCGCTATCTTCTTCTCAATCTCATCCTTGGTCGGAACATCTACTCCCGCTATCTTCTTCTTAATCTCATCCTTGGTCGGAACGTCTACTCCCG
>CAJXCR010000059.1 GCA_913051825.1 uncultured Halieaceae bacterium | reverse complement strand
AAGGCATCTCGGGATAAGTCACTTAAGGGTGTTTGATTAACTAATGATAAAAAATCTCCGGCATCGGCATCTAAATGGGTTGCAAGTTCTAGCTGATAACCTTCGCTCGGTAATGGAAACAACTCTGCTGAAACGAAGTCTAAACCAATGCTCTCTATTATTCCTTTGTCAGCCCAGATGCTAACTTCCCGATCATCTAACAAGACAAGACCTGAGAGCTCTTTTGCTTCTGGCCAATTACTATTAAACTTTATATTTAGATTTGAAAAGTTTGCAAAAAACTGCATTGTTCTATGCTCACGCTGATCAAATTTTAAACTGCCTCGCCAAAGAAAACCCAAGTCGTCTAAGTCGCCCGATCTTAAGGCAGTTTTTAACCAGTTTTTCGCCGAGGGATGAACTTTTATAGATAAATATTTGTCTAGATAATCTAAATTCGCATCTTTCATGCCGACTTGAAGATTTAGTTCTACACCTTTTGAATCCTTGCGATCAGGAATCCGCAACTCAAAGATTCCTGAACCTAATCCCTCCTCTCCAATAGCTGTAAAACTGCCCGAATTCAAATAGAGCGCATCATCATCCCACTGAAGATCCGTTTTCGCCTCAAAGGATTCGTAATAAAGAAAATCTTCGTAAATCTTTGGAAACCAAATCGAGAAATCCTCACTATCCAAAAGTAAAGATCCACCTTCTTGAGAAATTCTCAGCATCCCAGTGGCATTTTTAAAAGCAGGCGACTTGTTCCAAGATCCTAGCTCCAAGTTATCAAAATGTAATTTTGCACTCCACTTACTATGACTTTCAAAATTCAAAGAATTTGATGCAAAAATTAAGTTTTTCAATTCCCCGCTAGGTTCCGATTTGGAGAAAAACTCTGTAAATTCGTCAGAAAGAGGTATCGAGTCTTGTAGAATCGCTGTCAACGAATTTACATCGACTGAAGAAATAGTGGCTAGTATTTTATTTTTATTTAATGATAGGGAAGATTCTTGGATACTTAGAGAACTTTCTCCGGATTCTATAAGTAAGTCTAAACCATCAATCTTCCAATTATGATCAGAACGATGAATTCTAGCTAGACCTGAAAAACGTTCAGCAGGGATTTTAAATTCAACACCATTATAGGCAAGCTCAAAATCTCTTAACAAGAATTTTACTTGGCCATCTAAATTTTCAGGGGTAATACTAAACCAGCTCTCAATGCGACCACTGTTAAAAGTTTTTGGTGGCAAAAGATAATCAAGCAGCATGGTAATTGATTTATGGGGCTCTAAATTTGCAAAGAAATAAATATCTCCATAATAACTATCTCGCTGATATGGATTGCCTGCTCCACTTGCCACAAATTCAAAAACTCTTTTCTGATCTGAGCTAACAGTAATTTGTGCCTGATGTTTCGTTCCGGATCTCTTTAATTCAAAATTAACGCCAAAGAGATTGGCAGCTGAGTTATCAAACCTGAGATCTATAACACTATCAATAAATGAAACTTTTCGAATATTTAAGAAAATTCTTTTAATCCATTGACGGTCGAAAGAAGATTTCGCGGAAAACATTTTAAATAAAAGCGGTTTACTTTTGAGCAAATCCTGGCGCGCACTTGCGCCATGAATTTTGATTTCATAAAATCGTGGGGCTTGAGCAAACAATGACGCTATTGGATTAAAAGATAACCTAACCTGATCAACTTCCACAGGTGAGAGAAAGTCCTTCTTAAAGTCAATTTTTGCATCAGAAATTATGAGCTCTGGTATCAAGCCTCTCCAAGTGCCGCTTATTTTATGTGCACTTATCGTGAAAGGCGTTTCAGAATTGATAGATTCAATTAATTTACTACTATAATTATCGACATTCGAGACTAAATATCGCCCTACGGAAATATAGCAAGCTATTGTGACTAGCAAAAAGATAGCCAAAATCCAGAACTTTCTTGCGACCCAGTGATAGATATTTTTGCTCAAAAAGCCCCCTGAAACATGCTGCATCCAAAAGCGGAAGGCCTACAATGTAAAAAATCACCTATCAGAGACTAAGACACTATTTAATCTAATGAAACCAGGTAAGACCAAGATATTAACCAGCGCTGTCCTAAAAAAAACTGACATTCCAAGGTTCCTTAAGGTTTTTAGTTCAAATAACGACCATTTGTAGACAGAAATAAGCGCACCACTATAACCACCATCTAACTCGATAACAAATTTTATAAAATCAAATCGCTTCAACAAAATAAATTTTCAGTATATAAAAAATGATGGTCAGGTTAATTAATTCTCCTTTTGAGAGATGCCTTTATTTAAAGCATATCGCCTAAAAATATTACTAATAGTGAACCCCTATAGCTCATGATTAGAATATTATTACTAATATTAAAATTTTTATCGTTTTACTATTCTTGAGCTAGAATTGATAAAAGAAAATCTATTCGATCTTGTATTTTCTCCTAAAAAACCGAAGAAAGAAAAGCACCACGGGCCATAGAATCGCGCTTGAAAATGCACTACCTAGAAAGGCGATACTCTTTTCCGTATTATTAAAAAGCGTACCAAACCAATAAAAGATGACGAGATAAATACCAATGACTGCAAATATCAAAAAACACTGTTGAAAATTAGTAAAGACTCTAAATCTCTGATATCCAAACGCACAAATAAGGTGAACAATTAAAAGTGCAATAGCGTGTCTTCCTAAAATACTTCCTTCAAGAATGTCAAGGAGCAACCCTAAGCCAACGGTAAGTAGTACACCAATTCTATGCGGAATCGCAATATTCCAGTAAATAAAGGTTAAAACAAACCATTGCGGCTTAAAATTGGCTAATGACTCAGGTAAAGGAATAAGGTAAAGGTAAAGAGCCAAAAAAAAACTCATGCACAAAAAGATTAACTGTTGCATTCAAATTTTCACTAATCTGTATCTAAATTAAAATTTTGCTTAGAAACCAAAAGCAGATGATTAATCCGATCGAAAGAAGCAGTAGGACGAGCAATTATTTCGGCAAATTCCATTCCTTCATCCCGGTTAACCTTAGTTACTAAAGCCACAGGGTAACCTGACGGGAATCTTTTCCCAAGGCCAGACGACACTAATTCATCTCCAACTCGAATATCGGTGGAAGCTGCCACATGTCTGATATGAAGTTTGTCAGAAACCCCCACTCCACTTGCGATAGCCCTAACACCGTTACGATTAACCAACACAGGAACAGCATGAGAGGAATCGATGAGCAAAAGAACACGAGAAGTTGTCCGATATACCTCTGTGATCTGTCCCATCAAACCATCTGAATCGATAACAGCCTGTCCAATATGAACATTGGATTTAAGTCCTTTATTTATAATGATGCTTTTATTCAATGGATTGGGAGAGAAAGATAACACCTCTGCTATTTGAACTCGGCTGCGAAGAAGAGCAGTAGAATTGAGTAAAGCCTTTAATCTTCCATTCTCAGCTTGTAGAGCAGACATT
Organism: uncultured Halieaceae bacterium; assembly: GCA_913051825.1. GTDB lineage: Bacteria > Pseudomonadota > Gammaproteobacteria > Pseudomonadales > Halieaceae > CABYJX01. The sequence continues at coordinate 9,363 of CAJXCR010000059.1, read as the reverse complement.
TGTTGCGAAAGTCCGCGTAAAATAAGATTTTCGTTCCTTAATCGACTGACGTCATCCTCAATTTGATATTGTGAAAAAATTGCTTCGTTTATAGAGTTAAAAATATTGCGCGAGAAACCTGATACACGGTAAACAGGTTCAATAGCTGACCCCAAAAAATAGCGGGTTGAATTCCACCATCCAAAGAAATGATCAGTAGTGAATAGAATTAAACACAAAATAATGGCGAAGACGACCTTGCCACCAAACCTTCGCTGAGTTATAAAAAGCGGTTTAATTTGAACTCCTGCGAAGTCAAGTTTAAGAAGCCTGTTTTATCTTCACTCAGTAGATAGCAAATCTAATGGATGACGATCCATCATTTCCATAGCAACACCCCCACCTCTCGCAACACAGGTCAACGGGTCTTCGGCAACAATAACTGGAAGACCCGTCTCTTCCGAAATAAGTCTATCTAAATCTGTTAACAGAGCGCCGCCGCCAGTAAGAACAATTCCGCTTTGAGCTATATCAGCTGCCAATTCCGGTGGTGACTGCTCTAACGCTGATTTAACTGATTGCACTATAGACGCTAATGGATCTTGGAGAGCCTCCAGCAGTTGATCACTATTTAACGTAAAACTTCTAGGCACTCCCTCGGCTAGATTCCGACCTCTAACATCTATCTCTCTTAAGTCTCCTCCGCTGAATGCACAACCAACTTCTTGCTTAACTCTTTCAGCGGTTGCATCTCCAATCAAACTCCCATATCTACGCCTCACGTACGAAACAATTGCTTCATCAAATCGATCACCGCCAACTCTAATTGAATCTCTATACACTACTCCATTCAGTGATATGATAGCCACTTCGGTTGTTCCGCCTCCTACATCAACAACCATGCACCCAGCAGCCTCTTCGACTTCTAGCCCGGCTCCAATAGCAGCCGCCATGGGTTCCTCAATTAATCGAACTTCTCTAGCTCCAGCACTTAGTGCTGATTCTCGAATTGCTCTACGCTCAACTTGCGTAGACATACAAGGAACACAAATAAGCACTCTAGGGCTAGGTCGGATGAAACGAGATTCGTGCACCTTTCCAATAAAATGCTGCAGCATTTTCTCGGTAACTTGAAAATCAGCTATAACTCCATCCTTTAAGGGTCTTATTGCCATAATATTACCGGGCGTACGTCCAAGCATTCTTTTCGCTTCGTGACCAACTGCCTCAATAGATTTTTGTCCATTGTGCATGCGTATGGCCACTACTGAGGGCTCATCTAAAACTATTCCTTGATCGCGTGCATAAATAAGTGTGTTTGCTGTACCAAGATCAATCGAAAGATCATTAGTAAAAAATCCAAATAAATTCTTAAACATTTAGGTAAACACCTTGTGCTTCTAGTGGTTTATAATTATGTTAATCGCTATACGGGTAGAGAACATAGTACTTCCCAATTTAATTGATGCTTTCCCCATTAGTCGCCCCACTCTAACAACGACAGGGATTTTGGGCAAGGATCAAATATGCTATGCTCAGACCAATAACTGCGATTCAGCATTGCTATTTTTAAAGGTGGATTCCAATGCCTATCACGCCAAAACAAATAATTCAGATTTCCAATCTTGCTCGAATCAAAATTGAGCAAGATCAAGTGAATCTACTTACCGAAAAAATTGGAGAAATAATATCTTTCATTGATAAGCTTAAAACGATTGATACAAATGAAATCGAACCACTTTTTAACCCCCTGGATGCAATCCAAAAACTTCGCTTCGATAAGATTACAGAAATTGACGAAAGCGATAAATTTTTAGGAATTGCCCCATCAGTAAGAAAAAATCTATTCGTTGTCCCTAAAGTCATAGACTAATATAACGCCTGAAAATAATTATGGAAATTCATTCGCAGTCAATTGCGCAACTAAGTGCCGGATTGCAACGAAAAGACTTTTCATCTGAAGAGGTGACCAGAGCTTTTCTAGATCGCATCAATTCACTAGATCATTTGTACAATGCTTTCATTACAGTTAATGAAGAAGAAGCAATGTCAGCTGCTACAAAAGCTGATCAAAGAATTGCAAGCGGCACAAACGAAATTTTAACTGGCATACCGATTGCTCATAAAGATATTTTTTGCAGCCAAGGAGTTAAAACAAGTTGCGGATCGAGAATGCTTGACAATTTTATCCCACCATACAACTCCACGGTTATAGGCAACTTTAACGATTCAGGTGCGATTATTTTAGGAAAAACTAATATGGATGAATTTGCCATGGGCGGATCTACAGAAACAAGTTACTACGGTCCTTGTTATAACCCATGGAATACGAATAAGGTGCCTGGCGGCTCTTCCGGAGGATCAGCGGCAGCTATCGCAGCATCACTTACTCCAGGTGCCACAGGAACAGATACTGGAGGCTCAATCCGACAACCATCATCTTTTTGCGGCATTACTGGACTCAAACCTACATATGGCAGAGTCTCAAGATTTGGAATGATTGCTTTCGCCTCTAGCTTAGATCAAGGTGGACCAATGGCAAAAACCGCCGAAGATTGTGCCATATTGTTGAATGTAATGTCGGGAAATGATCCAAAGGATTCCACATCAGCAGATAAAGAAGTCGAAGATTTTAGTGCTAATCTATCTCAGAAAATTGATGGGCTAAAAATCGGTATAACTTTTCATAATGATGCGAAAAACCTAGATTCAGGTTATCAGAATTGCTTAGAAAAGGCTCTGAATCAACTTGAAAAACTTGGAGCTAAATTAGTCGAAATCTCCTTACCAAAAAACTCCTTAGCTGTGCCTACCTATTACGTGATTGCACCGGCTGAAGCGTCATCAAACTTATCCCGGTTTGACGGAGTGCGGTATGGTTATAGATGTGATAATCCAGAGAATCTGCACGATCTATATACTCGTAGTCGTAGCGAAGGATTTGGCGACGAGGTTAAACGACGTATACTTACGGGAACTTACGCATTATCGGCTGGATATTACGATCAATACTATGGAAAAGCTCAAAAGATAAGACGCCTTATTCGAGATGAGTACCTATCTTGCTTAAAAAATGTTGACGTCATAGCGGGACCAACAACTACTGGCCCCGCTTTCGATATCGGCTCAAAAAACGATGACTCTATAAGTATGTATCTTGAAGACACTTACACTGTTGGAGCCAACCTTGCTGGGCTACCTGCAATGAGCATCCCCATCGGATTTGTTAATGACTGCCCTATAGGAATGCAGCTAATAGGTAGAGATTTCGAGGAGAGCAAGCTACTTAATGTGGCTCATCAATTTCAACATGCTACTGACTGGCATCTCCAATTTCCCATAAAGAAAAATAATGCCTGATTCCAAAAATTGGGAAACTGTAATGGGACTTGAGGTTCATCTTCAACTCGCGACAATTTCTAAAATTTTTTCAGGCAGCAGCACTACATTTGGCGGCACGCCAAATAGCCAAGCTTGTTCTGTCGATCTGGCTATGCCAGGGACTCTTCCTGTATTTAATGAACTCGCACTTAAATTTGCCGTGATGTTCGGTTTAGGAATTGACGCGGAAATAAACAAAATATCTGTATTTGATCGCAAAAATTATTTTTATCCAGATTTACCTAAAGGTTATCAAATTAGTCAATTACATCATCCGATCATTGGCAGAGGAACTTTTGAGCTTTTCTTAGGAGACAAAACTATTTATCAAATAGGAATAACTAGGGCACATCTGGAAGAAGACGCAGGGAAATCAGTGCACAGCCATTTTGATAAAGAAAGTGGTATCGACTTAAATAGGGCTGGAGTACCGCTACTTGAGATTGTTACTGACCCGGATTTCAGATCTACCGAGCAAGTCATATCTTATTTAAAAGCATTGCATATTTTAGTTACCTATCTAGGGATCTCTGATGGAAATATGGCAGAAGGATCAATGCGTTGCGACGTAAACATATCACTTAGAGAACAAGGAACAGATTCCTTTGGTACTAGAACAGAGATTAAAAACATAAATTCATTTCGCTTTATTGAGCGCGCAATTTCTTTCGAAACTAACAGACAAATAGATATCTTAGAAGACGGTGGCGAAATTATTCAGGAGACTCGTCTTTACGACTCCGAATTAGACGAAACCAGATCTATGCGTAGCAAAGAAATAGCCAATGACTACCGGTATTTTCCAGAGCCGGATTTGCTCCCAATACACATTACCGATGATTACATTTCAAAAATCCGCGACTCTATGCCAGAGCTTCCTTTAGCAAAACGCAGTCGATTTCTTGAGACATATGACATAACAGAATACGATGCTGACGTGCTGACCTCTAGCAGGGAAATTGCTGACTACTACGAAGAAGTAGTGACAACATGCATGAACCCAAAGCTCGCCGCTAACTGGATACAAACTGAACTGTTAGCAAAACTCAATAAAAGCGAACAATCTATTTCAGAAAGCCCTGTATCCGCTAAGAAATTAGGTCTCCTTCTTTCCAAGATAGTGGACGAAACTATATCTGGAAAAATAGCAAAGCAAGTTTTTAGTGTGATTTGGTCAACTGGGGAGGATCCTTTGTTACTTATTGAAAAAAGAAACCTGAAACAAATGGATGACAGTAATGAAATAGAATCTATCGTTCAAAAAGTTATTGATCAAAATGCAGATCAGGTTAAACAATATCTATCTACTGATGAGCAAAAACGCAAAAAGTTACTAGGTTATTTTGTGGGTCAAGTAATGAAATCGTCTAATGGGAAAGCAAACCCAAAAGCTGTTAATCAAATACTTTCTGATAAATTATCCGAAAAATCTTAAATGATAGTTCTATTAATGCGTTTTAGCATTAAACATTAAAAGATATGCCTCCATATCTAGCACGATTTGATTTCTTGCTCTCTTCACTTTTCTTTAACAAGATATAAACCGCTCCGGTACCACCATCTTTTCCCTGAGCGCTGTGAAAAGCCTGAACAGCAGGAATTTGCTTTAGCCAAACATTGGTATAACCTTTTAAAACCGATTTACGATTTCCAAGAGAGATAGCTCGTCCTTTACCATGAACTAACAAAAGCATTCTCAGGCCCAGCGAGTGTGCTTCCTCTATAAAATCGAAAATCTCTTTACGAGCCTGCATTACATTCATGCGATGTAAATCTAGCTTCGCATCATATTCATAGCGTCCTTGTTTTAATTTTCGATAAACTCCATTCTGTATGCCCTCTCTTTTAAAGCTTAGAATATAAAACGCATCTAATGGGGCTATTCTTTCAGCAACAAGAAAGTTATCTGCCTCTAGATTTTTTGTTGCAGAATCTCTTCGGCCAGAAAAATCCATATTGGATGGCAAATAACGATTTTTGATTGGTTTTAGATCGCGTCTCCTTAATGGCGCCACATCTGACATCTCTTTCAAAAATAGTTCATCTTCTTCTTTCATTCTTTAGGCGCCAGAAATATTAAATTGTTATTATACTCAATCACGCAATCTATTTTAATTACATTTTTTTGAGAAATATGATGTTTAAAGATCTGATCCATGGTGCTAATTACATTCGTAAAGGGTTTATCCTTCTCAAGAATCCTGAGCTACTAATGTTTTTAATTATCCCTAGTGCTGCAGGTTTAATAGCTCTGGGATTCTTAGCCTGGACCTCAATAACTTATTTATCGCACGCTTGGGAATGGATCACAAACCTATTCCCAGAGTGGTTATTTACTACCATTTTGTGGGCTATCAAACTATTACCTCAGTGGATGATATCCACTCTCAAGTTCCTCGTCTGGCTGAGTTGCGCGTTTTTGTTTGGACTGACTTTTACCACTTTAACACTGTTTTTTGCGTCACCCTTCAACGGATTACTAGCAGAGAAAACTGAACAATTATTGAATAAAAGAGAAGACGTATCCAAAGAGTCATATTTGACAATATTAACGTCAATCCCTAGAAGTATAACTCGAGAATTATCTAAGCTAATGCACCACTTTAAACTAGTTTTAGCCGTGATATTTATAAGCTTTATCCCATTGCTAAACTCACTAGCGCCAATTTTATGGCTTCTAATAGGCGCTTGGATGATGTACATACATTTTCTAGACTATCCTATGGATAATCATGACTATGATATTCGCTGTGTTAGGCAATTCGGTCGTGCAAACTTAACAATGTCTCTTGGCTTTGGTGGAATGGTCTCAATTTTAGCTATAATTCCTGTAATAAATATCCTACTTATTCCAAGCGCAGTCATAGGAGCAACTATATTGTGGTGCGAAAATTCGCAAGACGCGATCAACTAATATTAGTTTAATAAATCTGAAGGAGGATGAGAGCAACTGATTTTCTCTCCTAACAATTTTTCCAAATCTGGCAATAGAAAAGCGTCGTCTTCGCTAGCAAAACTAATCGATGTGCCAGTTGCACCCGCTCGACCTGTTCTCCCGATACGATGAACATAATCCTCTGGGTCCTCTGGAAGATTATAGTTAACAACGTGGGTAACGCCGTCGACATGAATACCACGACCCGCTACATCCGTGGCTACTAATATTTTAATACGCCCTTCCTTGAATTTTTTCAAAGTACTGGTCCTTTTCGATTGAGACAGCTCTCCAGAAAGCATGCCACAGGAAAAACCATTATTTTTTAAACGCTCGAATAATCTACGAACTTGATCACGTCGGTTTGCAAAGACTATTACACTAATTACGTCCGGAGATTTTACAAGGTTACTGAGAAGTCGATATCGTTCTTCACTGCTGACCAAATATACTTTTTGATCAACGGAACGAGTTGCAACATCTTCAGGTTTGACATCTATCGTAACTGGCTCTACTGTCCATTGATTTGCAAGATTAAGAATATCTCGGTTGAAAGTTGCAGAAAACAATAACGTTTGCCTAAAATCTTTACGAGGAGTAGATCTAATAATTCTCTTCACCTGGGGAATAAAACCGAGATCAAGCATACGATCTGCTTCATCCAACACCAAGATTTCTACCCTATCAAGAAATAAATCTTTTCTAGTAATAAAATCTATAAGCCTTCCTGGAGTTGCCACGACCAAATCAACTAAGGTTTTTCCAATTTGATTTAATTGTTTTTGATAATCTGCGCCACCAATCAAACTCACTACTTTTATACCCGTATGACGGGCCAGCCCTGCGGCATCTGACTCAATCTGCATAACCAATTCGCGGGTTGGTGCAATGACTAGTGCCCTTGGCTCCCCTAAAAAACGCTCTTCTCGGATTGGATGACGCAACAGATCGTCAAAAATGGTTATCAAAAATGCCGCGGTCTTTCCTGTTCCTGTTTGTGCTTTTCCAATTGCATCTTGACCACGCAATGAATATGGAAGGATCGCAGCCTGGATCGGAGTACAATACTTGAATCCTAAATCTGATACGCCCTGCAACAATTCTTTTGAAAGCTCTAAATCATCAAAGGAGGTATTCTCTTGTTGAACTACAGTAGCCAAGTCGGTTACATCCGTGTTTTTAATAACAGGTGTTTCTGAATTAAAGTCTTCGCTCATTTCAAAGAAGTCGGATAAAGTTTATGCATTTTGTGACTAAGAATTTTTTGCGCTGGAAAATGTAACAAGGTAAAAATCTGCAAAAATTTTCTTCTCTATTTATAGAATAGAACGTATTGTAGCATTTTCTAGCCATATCCTTATATCCTAGTTAGATGACAAATTAGTTAATATTGCAACTATGCGATTTACGATCAGCATTTATAAAAAAACTGCAGTTTTTCTTGCCTCCGCTGACGATTACATTCGTCATATATTTTTCCTGAGCTGACGAAAGAATGCGTGAATTAATATCTCAAGGTCACTTAAGAGTTGAATTCATTTGAAAATGATAAATTTTAGATTCGCCTATGGCCGCGATGTTTTGATAGAAGCTAGAGCAATGGCTCCGTTAATCTGGCCAATGCTTATTGCTCAATTAGCACAAATGGGCACCGGCGTCGTCGATACGATAATGGCTGGGCGCTATAGCGCTCTTGATCTTGCGGCAGTAGCTATAGGATATAACATATGGCTGCCCTTGTTTCTAATGACACTCGGAGTACTTTTAGCTACAACGAATATTGTCGCTTATGAATTTGGTGCTGGTCGAAAAAAAACTATTCGTGAATTTTTACCTCAATCAATTTGGGTTGCCCTAGCACTAGGAGCGATTTTGGGACCAACATGCTACTTTGTTGAGCCAATTCTAAATCTTTTGAATCTTGATGTGATGACACAGAACAAAACTGCTGACTATCTAAAAGCAGTTGCGTTTGGCATACCTGCATCAGCTATATTTCAGGCTTTGAGATGTCACACTCAAGGCATAGGAATTATCAAGCCATTTGCCTGGGCAAGCGTTATTGGTTTCATTGCCAACGTCCCACTAAATTACGCATTTATTTATGGGAAGTGGGGAATACCTGAGATGGGTGCGGCTGGATGCGGATGGGCAACGGCTATTTCTATGTGGCTTGGCCCGATACTGATCTCATTCTACATTGCGAAATCTTCGGCACTATCTCCTTATATTCCAGAAATTAAAATAGTTAAGCCTAATTATTCAACTATCAAAAATATTCTCACTTTAGGTATACCCATTGGATTAACGTTTTTCTTAGAAGTTATGGTCTTCTCCATTATTGGATTAATGATAGCGACTCTTGGCAACGTCCCTATGGCCGCGCATCAAATCGCATTTAACATATGGGATGTACTTTACATTCCCCTACTTAGTGTAGGTATGGCCATGATGACGCGGGTAGGACATGGACTGGGTGAAGGCAACACGTCGGCCGTTAACTTATCAATAAAATGTGGATTTATAATTGTTGCAATGATTTCTGGCATATCAATGGCCGTACTCTTAATCACACCAGAACCTATAATTAGCATTTATACAAAAGATATGGAGATAACTCTCGTTGCGCTTACCCTACTTCGCCTATCTGCCTTTTTTATTATTATCGATGCCGTACAGGTGACATGCTCTTTCTGTCTGAGGGCTTTCAAAGAAACTAGCTATCCATTTATTGTAATGTGCCTATCATATTGGTGCATCACTTTACCGATAGGCTTGTGGTTTGGTTTACTGAACTCAAACACACCACTTGAGGGAGCGACTAATTTCTGGAAAGCGATGATAGCAGGTATTACAGTTGCCGCATTGCTTGTAGGGTCACGGTTGAGATATCTCTTATCTCGACCTCCTATTTGAAGAATTCATCTATGAGAAAATTCAGAGGTCATCTCAACTTCTTAAGTATGAACAGTCAGGACAATCTTTTTTTGCAGAATATTTTACTCGCTTAAAATCTAGCTTCGCTAAATCTACAAAAAGAATCGAATCAACCAGAGCCTCTTCAAAAT
>CAJXCR010000058.1 GCA_913051825.1 uncultured Halieaceae bacterium | reverse complement strand
TTTAGATCGCTATGAAGTTCCTTTATCTTTAGCTTAAGTTTATCTAGTGAATCACTATTATCTATAACTATGTCAGCTCTTGATAAACGTTCGCCTCGATTTATTTGAGAGTCCATGATTTTTTTTACTAGTTCTGAGCTATTTCCATCACGAAGAGTGGTTCTCTCAATCTGAAGAGTTTCCGGTATATCCACAACCACAACTATATCAACCAGATCTTTTTGTCTGGTTTCCAGTAATAGTGCAGAAGAAACAACAACGTACTTAGAATTTGCTGATTTTATTTGTGCTCTAATTTCATCCTTGATCAAAGGATGTAGCAATTCTTCAAGCCAGTCTTTTTTTTCTTTTTTAGAAAAGATTATTACTCTGAGTTGTGCTCGATCTAGACTGCCGTCAGGCAATAGAATCTCCGTCCCGAAATGCTCTACAATTTTTTTAAGTGCGAATTTTCCAGGTTCTACAATTTCCCTAGCAATAATATCTGCATCTACAATATCTACATTGAGTTTTTTTAATAGATCTGTGACAGATGATTTACCACATCCTATACCGCCAGTAATTCCAACAACCATATTCATTAGTATAATAGAAAATTGGGTAGTGAAAAGTCACCTTGCGATTTTAGAATTAAGGCAGTGAAACCTGCCATTGCTAAATAAGGGCCGAAAGGTATTGGGACATCTTTTTTATGACCAGAAAAATACATATGGAACATACCTACAGCAGCTCCAGCAACGGAAGATAAAAGAACAATCATTGGCAAAGTATCCCATCCTAACCATCCTCCCAATGCGGATAGTAGCTTAAAATCGCCATATCCCATTCCTTCTTTTCCTGTAAAAAGTTTAAATATCCAATAGGTGGTCCACAGTAATCCATATCCTAAGATAGCACCGATTATCGCACTTTCTAGCGGGACAAAAAGAGAGTTAATATTTACCACTAAGCCCAGCCACAAAAGAGGTAAAGTGATATCGTCGGGCAGCAATTGATGATCCAGATCTATTAGACTCAACGTTATTAGAGACCAGGTAAAGACCAGAGCCGCTATCAGCTCCCAACTAACGCCGTACAAATATCCTAAATATAAAGTGCATAGTGCAGTTAGTAATTCGATAATTGGATATCGCAAGTTGATTTTTTCTGAGCAGTTAGAGCACTTTCCTCTAAGCATTATGTAACTGAGTACCGGTATATTTTCCCACGGTCTTATGCCTGTCTTGCACTTTGGACAATGAGAGCTTGGACTAGATAGGGATAGCTTTTTTGATTCCTCAGAGACTTCTCCAAGAAAGCTCAAACAGTCTCTTCGCCACTCAGCTTTCAACATTATAGGTAACCTATAGGCTACTGCATTCAGGAAGCTACCTATTATCAATCCCAAGAAAGCAAGAGAAGTGAAAAAAAAAGATTGTGAAGTAGACAATGCTTCTATCATAAACCTAGCCAAATGACCTCAGCGAAATTATATCACTGAACCAAGTAAGAAGATTGGTAAATACATAGCGACCATTAGTCCGCCTATTAAAACACCTAGGATCGCCATAATCAGTGGTTCTAGCAAAGAACTTAAATTTTCGACAGCATCATCTACAGCGTCCTCATAGTGATTAGCAACTTTTCCTAGCATGTCATCCAATGTTCCTGATTCTTCACCTACGGCTACCATCTGCATTAAGACATTTGGAAACAGTTTAGTATGTTTTAGAGACTGACTTAATGCAGAGCCAGCTGCTATATTTTCTTTTACATTTCCAATTGCCTTCGAGTAAACATAATTTCCTACTGCCCCAGCGGTCGAATCAAGTGCATCGACTAGCGGTACTCCTGCTGAACAAGTGGTAGACAAGGTTCTAGAGAACCTAGCGATTATCGCATCACGTAAGATAGGACCGATTATAGGAAATTTAATGATTGCACCGTCAACAAAGTTGGAGAAGGTTCGTGATTTCTTCTTTGTAATTGTGAACAGATAGGCGAGCATTGATACTCCGATAGTAAACACTAGCCACCAGTCCTGAGTAAAGTTGGAGAGTTCCAGTATCAGCCTAGTATAGAAAGGGAGCTCAGCCCCAAAATTTTTAAATGTGGAAGCAAATTGAGGTACTACCTTAATAAGCAGGATTGCTGTCACTATAGCTGCCACAAACACTACAGCAGCAGGATAGGTTAATGCTTTTCGGATCTTTGCCTTGAGTTTTTCGCTTTTCTCTTTATATGTAGCGATTCGATCAAGCATTGTCTCAAGAGTTCCTGAGCTTTCTCCAGAGGACACTAGTCCGCAGTAAAGTTTGTCAAAGTATTTTGGGTGCTTCGAGAGTGAGATAGCCAAGCTAGATCCAGATGCAACTTCAAAATGAATCTCTTTTATGATTTCACGCATCTTGTCATTCTCTGCACTTGAGCTGACTATCTCAAAGCTCTGCACAAGCGGGACACCAGCTTTAAGCATGGTAGCTAACTGACGTGAAAAAATAGCCACATCTACTGGCTTTAATTTCTTCTGATTACTTAGAATTGGTTTTGATTTTTTCCAAACTTTGTGAGGTTCATTACCTTTTTGTATTAGCAATGCCTTTGCCATAGTTTTACTGCTAGCAAAGATTTGTCCTTCAGTGGCAAGGCCTGACTTGTCTTTGCCGCACCACTTAAAACAAAATTCAGACAAATTAGGATTCGATCCGCCATTTAATTTATAGTTATTCATTCAATTGTAATTCGATTTACTTCTTCTAGACTAATTAATCCTTGCGCTGCCTTAACTAGAGCGGATTGTCTCAGATCATAAAACCCTTCTTTACGTGCTTGATTGTATATATCTATGGAATTAGCGGACTCCATAATTAACTTAGAAATTTCAGGACTGATGCGCAATACCTCAAAAACGCCGACACGACCCTTATATCCATCGTTACAGTTATTGCACCCAACTGCTGTCCTAATGTTTGCTGAAAAGAGTAATTCCTCGTTAAACCCAAAATCCAAGAGACTTTTTTTAGGAATGTCTTCGGTGCTAATGGCGCAGTCACTGCATAATCTGCGAGCTAACCTTTGTGCGATGATTAGATCAACCGAAGTAGCGAGATTAAAGGAAGGAACTCCCATATTTAGTAAGCGGGTTATTGTTTCAGCAGCACTATTTGTATGCAATGTAGATAATACTAGATGACCAGTTTGAGATGCCTTTATCGCTATTTCAGCGGTTTCTAAATCCCTTATTTCCCCAACCATAATCACATCGGGATCTTGCCGCAGGAAAGATCGTAATGCTTCTGCAAATCCAAGCCCTACTTTTTGATTTACGTGTACTTGATTTATGCCCGTCATATTAATTTCTACTGGATCCTCAACAGTAGATATATTTCTCTCTGGTACGTTCAATATGTCTAGGCCAGTATAAAGTGACATTGTTTTTCCTGATCCAGTTGGACCAGTAACTAAAATCATTCCCTGTGGTCGTGCTAGCGCATCTATATACAATTTTTTCTGCTGGTCCGCATAGCCTAAAGCATCTATACCAATTGTAGCGTTGGAAGCATCGAGTATTCGAAGTACAACTTTTTCACCATAAAGCGTCGGAAGTGAGTTTACTCGAAAATCTATTTCTCTATTTCCTGCTAAAGTCATCTTTATTCGACCATCTTGAGGGACTCTACGCTCAGAAATATTCAGTTTCGCCATCACCTTCAATCTTGCAGTAAGGCGAGTTGCCAATTTTCTATGGGGATTTAAAGCTTCGTGCAATATTCCGTCAGTTCTGAAACGTATGCGAAAATTCTTTTCATAAGGTTCAAAATGGATATCAGATGCGCCTTGTTTAATTGCATCGATTAGAACCTTGTTTACAAAACGCACGATAGGTGCTTCGTCTATCGCGGGGTTTTCCTCTTCCGTTTCTCTTGCAGTATCTGAAAAGTCTAGTTCGTTAAGTTCCGCTTCATCTATTTCTGCTAGATCTATTCCGATATTCTCATGGATTTTAAGCCAATCATTAATTATTTGATCTAATTTTTTGAAAGGCATAAGGACTGCTTCGGTGCGTATATCTGTATGAAACTTGATATCATTAAGCGCGTTTAGGTTTGTGGGGTCAGCTACCGCTACGAAAATTTTATCGTCTGCATGGGAGAGCGGTAGCACTCTATGGCGTTTAACTAGTTCTTGATCAACTAAGTTGCTCGGTATTAAATCGAAGTTGAGGTTTTTTAAATTAAATAATGGAATTCCGAAGGCATTTGACGCTTTTTCCGCAATTAGCTCATCATCAAGATTCAATTCTTCGATCAAGTATTTAACGAGAGCACCCTGTCGGCCCAGTGTGGCTATACTAGCGTTATGTGCCTCTTCGTAAGTAAGAATATCATCGAGTACTAAACTTCTAATTAATGCATTCAGAGGAGTTTTCGCGATTTCATTCATGTTCTCTAAAATCATTCCTGGAAAGGAGCCTTCGTTTTTGTATTTAAAATGAATTTTAGAGTTAGATTGAAATCAAGCCCATTAGAAATACCCAAAAAGTATAAGTTTTGTAATAAGTCAAAGTTAGGTGGGTTGATTTCTACTAAAAATCTCTAGATTTATTAAGAAAAATACTGACAGGATAAAATTCACTGGCAAAATTTGTGTTCGTAATTGGTCTTTCTTCAGAGACGTTGTTACAAATTGAGAAAGATTGTTAGAAATTATTAATTGTATTAACTATACGAGGATTAACTTGATGGACACTAGCGTAATTCAACGAGGTTTCACATTGATAGAGCTGATGATTGTCATTGCAATTGTAGGAATCCTGTCTGCTTTAGCTCTTCCAGCATATCAGGACTATACTGTAAGAGCTCGAATGGGTGAAGTTTTGGCCTATGCAGCAGAAGGGAAGGCATCAATTGCTGAGTATGCATCTGCACATGCATCTGTGCCAACTACGAGCGAAAGTGCAGGAATAGATACTGATGGCAATGGCAGTTATGTGGCATCAGCCGCAATTACGGCAGACGGAAAATACCAGATTACCCTAGCAGCTAATGGAGAGTTAGGTGATGCATCTGGTGATCTGTTAGAAATGGCCCCCACTAGAAATAGTAATGGGACCGTTTCTTGGGTGTGTGGTGGTGGTGGAACGACCATACCTAGTAAATTGTTGCCTAGTAGTTGCAGAGGATAAATAACAATTGTAAATTCGTATTCGTTACATGGCTTTAGTGTTGGAGTCATGTAACGTCTACTGATATTTGATGGTTTATTAAGAGGATCAACTCAATTTGAAAGTCTCATCTAAGAGCCTTTTTAAATTCGATCCGTCTTTTATGCAGAACAGGTTCAGTGTAACCATTTGGTGATTCCAAGCTATTAAAAATTAAATCCTTAGCTGCCTGGAAAGCAATGCTCTCATCTAGATCTGATGAAATGGCCCAGTAATCACTATCTAGGCTATTTTGCTTGTCAACGATATGAGCCATTTTTTTCATTGTTTTAAGAACTTGGTCATTAGAACAGACATTATGTAAAAGCCAATTACCGATATGCTGACTAGATATTCTAAGTGTAGCTCTATCTTCCATTAATCCGACATTATTTATGTCAGGCACTTTAGAGCATCCCACTCCCTGATTTATCCATCTAACGACATACCCTAATATTCCTTGAATATTATTATCCAGCTCATTTTGAATTTGGTCTTCTGTCAGATCTTCATGATCGCATACCGACAGTGTTAAGATGCTTTTTAACGAAGCTTTATCTCTTAAGGCTATCTCTTCCTGTTTTTTGGCAACATCTACTTCATGGTAGTGTATTGCATGTAATGTAGCGGCTGTTGGTGAAGGAACCCAAGATGTCGAAGCGCCAGATCTGGGATGAAGGATTTTTGTTTTTACCATATCGTTCATCAAGTCTGGAGCGGCCCACATACCTTTACCAATCTGAGCGCATGCGTTTAACCCGCAAGCCAGTCCTATATCGACATTCCAGTTTTCATAAGCACTAATCCATTCTGCATTCTTAATTTCATTTTTGGGTAATACAGGCCCAGCAAGATTTGAAGTGTGTATCTCATCACCAGTTCTATCAAGAAAGCCTGTATTTATAAACACGATTCGTTTTCGTGCATGTCGTATACATTCTTTAAGATTAATAGTAGTACGTCTTTCTTCATCCATGATGCCCAGTTTGAGTGTATTTTCTGGCAGTTTAAGCGCAGCTTCAACACGAGAAAATAATTCACTAGTAAATTCGACTTCTTTAGGTCCATGCATTTTAGGTTTGACAATATAGACACTTCCATTGAAGGAATTTCTAGTTTCTTTAGGTTTCTTTAGGTCATGTATAGAGATAAGCGCGGTGAGCATAGCATCCATGATTCCCTCGGGTATCTCATTTCCTTTGTGGTCTAGTATTGCATCACTGGTCATTAGATGACCTACGTTTCGAATGAATAAGACGCTACGTCCGGATATCTTGAATTCGTTACCTTCTGGTGTTGTATAGACTCGGTTCTGATTGAGCGTTCTATGAAGTAGCTTGCCATTTTTTGTGAAGGATTCTTCAAGTGTGCCTTTCATTAATCCCAGCCAATTTCGGTATGCCAAGATTTTGTCTTCGTTATCTACACAAGATACTGAATCTTCACAGTCTTGAATCGTTGTAACAGCAGATTCAAGGATTACGTCCTTTATGCCTGCTTGATCATTTTTACCAACAGGATCACTCGGGTCGATTTGCACTTCCACATGGAGTCCGTTGTTTATTAAAAGAATCGAGCTTGGAGTACTCTCAGAACCTACATAGCCTTTTAGTTGCTGCGGGAATTTAAGTTGTGTCACTCTCCCATTACTCAACGTGATTTTGAGTACTCCCCCCTTTAATGCATACTTCTCTGCTAATTTGTGATCGCCCGATTGGAGTGGAAAATGCCGATTGAGAAAATCTCTAACCCACTCTATTACAAGTTTTCCTCGAATAGGATTGTAAGATTTACCTCGCTCAGCCCCATTCTCTTCCGGAATTACATCGGTCCCGTATAGCGCGTCGTACAGGCTACCCCATCTGGCATTTGTCGCGTTTATAGAATATCTAGCGTTGGTGATAGGGACTACCAATTGAGGTGCTGGTGTTTGAGAAATTTCAGGATCCACATTTGCTGTTTCGACTTTAAAATCTGGACCTTCAGGAATCAAATACCCGATGTCCAACAGAAATTTCTCATATTTTGAAAAATCCCTTATCGGACCTGGGTTTTTTAAATGCCATTGATCTATTTCTTTTTGCAGTTTTATCCGCTCATCTAGTAGTTGTCTATTTATGGGCGACAAATCCACAATTATTTCTCTTAAGGAGAACCAAAAATCGTCAGCCTCTATTTGAGTCCCTGGCAGTACTTCATTTTCTACAAAGGTGCGAAATGTTGATTTTATTTGGATATCGTATTTGTTTGTTTCGTAAGTCAAGTAGCGGGCTCCTATCAAAAAATACTGATATTAATGTTTAATTTAGTTTTTTTGCAACACCAGCTATAAGGCGTCTCATCCATTGATTAGCCGGGTTATGCTGCAATAAAGGACTCCAAGCCATTTTTAATTCCAATGGCGGAATTTCAAATGGTGGGTTCCTCAAAACAAGTCTTGGATTATCCTTGTTTAGCAATGCAGCACGTTTTGGTAATGTGACCACTAGATCATTTTCTTCGGCAAGGGTCATTGAAGCCTGATAATGTCGGGTAAAAACACGTATTTGGCGTTTACAATTTAAATTAGCGAGTGCATTGTCCACCCACCCAAGTCGTTGAACATCATCAGGATTCATTCCTACTCCTACACCCATCCCAGTTTTACTTACCCATATATGATCTGCAGAGAGATAATTTTCAAGTGTAAAGTTCTTAAGGAGAGGGTTGTTCGGACCTAGCATACATGCAAATGGATCACTCCAGAGTTGTATTTGATGGAAGGATTCTGGCATGGAGTCAAATCGGTTGATTATCATGTCAATCTTGCCTCTTTCAACATCAAGAAAACTGACATCGCTTGGTGTCATAACATCAATACTGACTCTGGGAGCTATTTCGCGAACCTTTGATAAAACAGCAGGGAATAACGTAGACTCCGCATAGTCGCTCGCCATGATGCGAAAAACTCGCTCTGCCTCGTTTGGTTCAAACGGAGATTTAGTCTGTACGGCTCTTTCAATGCCAATGAGAATCTCTTGAACCGCAGGTGCCAACTCTAGCGCTCGTTCTGTCGGGGTCATTCCTTCTGAGGTTCTCACCAATATTGGATCGCTAAATAAGGTTCTTAACCGACGAAGCCCATTACTCATGGCTGGTTGCGACAGGTTTAGCTTGGCAGCAGCTCGGGTAACATTTTTTTCTCGAAGAAGAACGTCGAGATATACAAGAAGGTTGAGATCTACCCGGTTGAGATTCATTTTAATAAATCCATTTGGTGAATGACTTTCATGATATACATAACCCAGATAAATTGTAAGGTTTGGCTAATTAAAGCCATAATTTTTGCATCTTCGACATGATTTGAAAAATAGGCCAAAATAAAGACTAGAAGTTTCTATTGTTCAAGTCGATATCTATACGAGTTAAGATAATCCGAGCCAATGCAATTTAATACACCAGATTTATCAGACCAATATCCCGATGCAATGGCAATTGAATTGCAATTTAGAAGCTTTGGTGGAGTGTCTTCTTTTACGGGACCTGCTTTAACCATTAAATGTCATGAGGACAATTCTCTTGTAAAGGAATACTCAAGAGAGAATGGCTGTGGCCGAGTGATGGTTGTCGATGGAGGGGGTTCTCTCCGAAAAGCACTTTTGGGAGATAAAATAGCAGCAGAGGCGGCTTCCAACGATTGGGCTGGCTTCGTTATAAATGGTGCTGTTAGGGATGTAGAAATACTTTCAGATCTTAATTTAGGCATCCTAGCCTTAGGTGTCAGTCCAATAAGAACAGAAAAGCGAGGTGTTGGAGAAAAGGATATTTGCATTAAATTTGGCGGGGTATTAATTTCTAGCGGAAATTATATTTATGCTGATCGTAATGGTGTGCTAGTAAGCGAGTTGGTTTTGTCAAACTAGAATTAACGATAAATCTAAAGCAATGCAATTTTTCGTCAGTGCCCCAATAGAAATATAATCTACTCCTGTGCTAGCAACTTCTTCGAGGTTGTTTATAGAGATGTTCCCAGATACTTCTAATTTTGTTTTATATCCTTTTGCGAGCTTTACTGCCTCCCTGATAGTGGAGACTTTAAAGTTATCTAGCATGATTCTTTCGCAGTTAGTGCCCAGAGCTTCTAAAAGCTGCTCCAAATTTTCTACCTCTACTTCAATCGGAATAGATGGTGCAAGTTTCCTGGCGCGGGCGACTGCAGTTTTTATATCTCCACATGCGGCGATATGATTTTCCTTGATTAGAAATGCGTCAAAAAGCCCCAACCTATGGTTTTCACAGCCTCCGCACTTTACAGCGTATTTTTGAGCGACTCTTAGCCCTGGAAGTGTTTTTCTTGTGTCCAGTAACTTAACACTAGTATCTTGAACTTTTTCTGCATAGCGTCGGCTGGTGCTAGCTGTGCCAGAAAGTATTTGAAGAAAATTTAGGGCTGTGCGTTCTGCTGACAATATCGCTTCAATAGGACCTGAGATTTCTGCCAAGATTGAATTAGGGGTAATAGTATGGCCATCTAAAAAATGCCATTGGATTTTAATTTCGGGACTTAGAGAGTGGAAGGTTTCATCCGCCCAGGCCGTGCCGCATAGTATGCCCTGCTCTCTGGTAATTATTTGAGCTATTCCATTCTTTTTGTCTTGGATTAGAGAAGCGGTTATATCTCCGGTGCCAATATCTTCCGCTAGCGCATGGGCAACATTGGTTTTAATGGCAGTTTTTAAAATATTAGATGTCTTTTTCATTAGTCAGACTGGCAATTTTGGAGAGTATTCTATCAGTCCTAGGAAATGATGCGTCAATCGAAGATAAAATTTATACAAAATGATTTAATAGTCGTAAATCAAAGGTTTCACGATTTAGTGGGAGGAATAATGAATAATTCCGTTGGAGAAGGTGTAATTGATATTGCTAAATGGCTGCCGTCTCCAAATTTTGATGAGCGGCCAGAAGGAGTAATTGTTGATTTGCTAGTTATTCATAATATTTCTTTGCCAGCTGGAAAGTTCGATGGTGAATATGTAGAACAACTTTTTACTAACTGTCTTGACTGCGATATTCATCCTGATTTCAAAGATCTCAAAGACCTGAAGGTATCATGCCATTTTTTCATTAAGAGAAATGGTGAATTGATTCAATTTGTTAATTGTAAATTACGAGCATGGCATGCTGGCATCTCGGAGCATAATGGTAGAAATAATTGCAACGATTTTAGTTTGGGCATTGAACTTGAGGGTACGGACGATAAGCCATATACGGACGCACAATATCTTCGATTATCTGAATTAACAAAAATTTTAATGTCACTTTATCCTGCGTTGACGACTGAAAATATAGTTGGTCATAGTGACATCGCACCCTCTAGAAAATCAGATCCCGGAGTCATATTCGACTGGGACCGCTATAAAACAGGATTAATTTAAATTAAGTTGCTTCGTCATTAGTTTTTATAAAGAAACTTTAGTTGGGACTAAATCTAGTATCCTGTAACTGCTTGAGAAGTTTATTATTCATAGGTACATCGACATTAAATCGTGCGGCTGTCTCAACCAAATAACCTGTAATCGATTCAATTTCAGTAGTTCTTTCAGCTTTTACATCTTGAAACATTGAGGAGAAATTTGTGGCGGTATCAAAAATCACTTGTGAAACGATATCAAAAAGAGGTTCTTTAGCATGAGGGATCTTAGCTGCGTCGATCACCATTTCTATTTCTAGGCAAAGGTCTTTTGCAAGTTCTTTTAAGATAGGATTTTCTATTAGCTCTCCATTACGACATTCATGCGAAGCGGTAAGAGGGTTAATCACACAGTTTATAGCGAGTTTTTCCCAAAGAGCAGTTCTTATATCTTGCGTCCAAGAAGAGTTGGGTATTGCATTTAGCCAAATAGGCAACCAATCAGGTGATTTTTTAGACGAAATCTCTCCTATAACAGTTCGCCCTGTGGCGGAATGGTTTATTATTCCTGGCTGAGAAATATGCGCGGCCTCTGTAGTTGTAGCGGCAAATATTCGAGTAGATCCGTATGTTTCTTGAGCCTTTTCATGAAATCCCATCCCATTGCTCAAAATAACTACATCTGATCCCTTTTTTAAAACATCTTTAATGCCTTTCAGTGCACTTAATACCTCAGTTGCTTTAGTTGTAACCAAAATAAAATCTGTTTTCTCAATATTCTCAGGTGCTGCTATCTCAAAGGAGTAGTTTCCGGAAAGGTCACTATCACAGACTTGGACCTCAAACACTGTCTTGGGCATATTTCTGTGGTGGATAACATAAACATTCATTCCTATTCGTTTAAAATAGGCCGCGAAAATCATGCCAATCGCTCCAGCACCTAAAATGCAGCAAGAAGTCGAAGATTTATTTTTCGAATTCAAAACTTTCCCCTTTGTCCTTGTTAAAGAACCCGATACCATACCAATCACATTTTATCAGAGGGAACATGATGCCATCATTTGATATTGTCTCCGAGGTCGACTTGCATCAATTGACAAATGCAGTGGATCAAGCAGGTCGTATTGTAGCAAATCGCTTCGATTTTAAGGGTGTTGATGCCAGTTTTGTTAGAGAAGAGCGTGTGGTTTCGATATCTGCGGAGGCAGAATTTCAGGTCACTCAAATGGAAGATATGCTTCGGAGTGCCTTGATAAAATGTGATATTGATCCTGCGGCGATGGAGCCAGGAGACTTAGTTGCTACTGGAAAAAAAGTCCAGCAAGCAGTCAAACTCCGACACGGCTTAGAATCTGATCAAAGCAAGGCTATTGTGAAAGAGATTAAAGCTAGTAAATTAAAAGTTCAGGCTCAAATTCAAGGTGAGCAAGTAAGGATCACAGGTAAGAAGAGAGATGATTTGCAAAGCATCATTAGTATGCTACGTGAAAAGGATTTTGGTCTTCCTCTACAATTCAGTAACTTTAGAGACTAGATACCTGCTTCCAGGCACATATCTAACACAGCTAAGTCCTTGTCCTCTGGAAGGCGCTTAAGCGCGACAACGTTCCATAAGATTTCCAAGTACGTATATACAATAGAATACAATTGTATCTTCCCTATCGATTCATCGAAATTATTCTCTTGTTCGAGATAGGAAATCAAAAATTCTTTTTTTAGGGTTTCGTTCGCTAGTTCGTCGTTGCAAAATGCTACCGCGATATCGAACCAGGGATTGCCAGAGGCAGCATATTCCCAGTCGAGAGCCCACAAGCTAGACTTGAAAAAAAGTCGATTACTCGGATTTAAATCATTGTGACATAAGGCGGCTGGAGTCCTGTCGCTATTTATTAGTTCGAGATATTTTTCAAGTCTCTTGGCGAATGGTTTAAGAGTTCGCTTGACCCCTCTAAAATGACGAGCTACGTGATGCTCGTAGCGTCGTATTCTTTGAAGAAGATCAAGCTTGAATCTTATTGGCGGTATTGAATGAAGGTGTTTAAAAAAAGTAGCCATGTCCTCTGGGCTCGCGTTTCTATTTGGTTCTGGCACCAAATAATCTACCACCAGAGTTTTAATATCGGGATTGTAATACCTTGGAGTCGGTGCCAAACCTGCCTGAGCCACTCGATGTAATAAGATCCATTCGGAGTGCCGACTAAGGCCCAAGGCTGTTGCGTCAATTCCGTCAATTCGCAAAACGAATTTTTGCTCTGCCTCAACCAAAAA
>CAJXCR010000057.1 GCA_913051825.1 uncultured Halieaceae bacterium | reverse complement strand
GCTTATAAAAAAATAATGAAGCAATTATCTCATATAGAAAACGCAGACCAATATCTGCGTGCACTAAGCTGGGAGGAGATACTCAAATTGGTATCCCCAATCTACGAGGAATTGGGATACCAAGCAGTCATCGATCAGCATAGTCTAACGGAGCCAGTTGCTCAAACACTGTCTAGTTCTGATTACCGCAAGATCGACGTTTTGATTGGATCCAATGCAGATGAATGGAAAATGTCTCTCTCTGAAAAGGATCGTCTAGAAGAATATGTCTTAAATTCATTAGAAATGAACATAGCGCATTTGGTTCTTGATCACCTAACTCAATATAAAAACGAACATGAAGCATTGGATAAACTTATTACCGCCGAGAACTATGTTTGTCCTTCTTTAAGGATCGCTGCAAACGCAAGACGTACAGGAGCAAAAAGCTGGGTATATTATTTTTCGAAAATTCGTTCTGGAAAACTGGCGGAAAGTATGGGGGCATACCACGGCGCAGAATTACCCTATGTGTTTAATACTCACGACGAATGGCTTCCAACTTCTGATGAAGATAAGAAATTGGGAAGCATTATGACTAGTTACTGGGCAAATTTCGCTAAGTCGGGAAATCCTAATGGAGCAGAGCTACCCAAATGGAGCCCATATGAACAATCGGAACCAACCACACAGATTTTAGATAATCCTATTAGATCTTCTTACCATCCAAGCAATTATCTTTGTGAGTTATTGCTCAATTCAAAATAAACGGGTATGCACGATCAGTTAGTTACTCTAGCAATGGATTTCACAAAATAATCGATATTATTTGCATTTATCCCTGCGACATTAATTCTCGATGAGTCAAGCATATAGACACTGTGTTCCGATCGCAGAGATTTCGCCTGTTCTGACGTCAAACCTAGAAACGAGAACATTCCATTTTCACGTCTTATAAAATCGAAATCCCTGCCACAAGCTGCGGTGAGGTGAGTAGATAATTGATCTCTAAGAGAATTGATTCGTATACACATAGCATCCAACTCAGCAATCCAGTCCTCTTTTAACTTGGAGTCTGACAGTACTAACCCAGCTAAAATACCTCCATGTGCCGGCGGCATGGAATAGACTCTTCGCGCAGCCACCTTCGCTTGACTCGCTATTGCTCTCGCACTCGAAGAGCTTTCACTCTGAAAGAGAATTATGCCAGTTCGCTCTCTATACAAACCCATGTTTTTCGAACAAGAGGCTGCAACAATAACCTCTTCAACATTGTCAGCTAGAAAACGAAGTCCTGCTACATCATCTTCCAGACCAGCGCCAAGCCCCTGATACGCAAGATCAATCATGGGGGTAAAACCCTGCTGTTGCGATAACTGTGTGAGCTGCTTCCATTGATCCATAGTCAAATCCGCTCCACAAGGATTGTGGCAACAACCATGCAGTAGCACGACATCCCCTTTCTGAGCGTTTGACAGATCATCAAGCATCATAGAGAAATCTACTCCATGTGTTTCAGGATCATAATACCGATAGGTCTCGAAATTCAATCCAACACTGCCCAATAGTGGAATATGCACTGGCCAAGTGGGATCGCTCACCCATACTTTGGCTCCTGGTGCAGCAGACTGAATTACTTCAGCGCCTATACGCAGGGCACCGCACCCGCCGGGAGTTTGTATGCTAGAAATTCTTCCATCATTAAGCGCGGAGGAATCTGACCCGAAAATTAACTCTCTCATCCCGATATTAAAAGCCTCATCACCAACTGCGGGAATATAGGCCTTAGTTAATTCTTCATCGATAAGTTTTTCCTGTGCTCTCGCAATAGACTTGAATATTGGACAGTGTCCACTTTCATCCATATAAATTCCGACCGTTAGATCCACCTTTTCAGGATTTGGGTCAGATCGGCATTCAGCGGCAAGACCCAGGATAGGATCGTCAGGTAATTCTGATAACTGCTCTAGCATATTGATGTCCTCAAAGCTCCTCAACAAAGTTTGTTAAATACCTCCAAAAGGGTTCAACAGTTGCAATTTCCAATCGTTCCTGAGGCGAATGAGCTCCTTTAATTGTCGGCCCAAATGACAACATATCGACGTTCGGCATCTTTCCCTTCAAGATACCGCATTCCAATCCAGCATGAATAGCTTTTATTTCAGGTTCAAAGTTGAACATCCTACTGTGTAGATCCACTCCATGTGCCAACAATTCGCTACTTCGGTCCGGATCCCATCCTGGATATCCAGCCTCCAACTGGCATTTCATGTCAAATGCATTACACAGCGATATTATAGTTTGTCGCAAGGGAAGAGTCTGCGATTCCCTAAAAAACCGGTAACTTGCTTCCAAAAGAAAATCACCGTCGGATAGTCGCACAGAAGCCAAATTGACACTTAGATCAACCAAATCCTTTTGCGAAGAGGTGCTATAAGAAATCGCACCATGAGGGAATGTAGCTATCAGATTAAGTATTCTCGAACTGTCTGCCTTATCTAACCTGGGAATTGGATCTGCAGGGGCAAGCTTGCAAAACAATCCTCGATCGGCTGACGGAAGATAATCAATCCAGCCATCAGACAATTCTATCAAGCGATTATTCAGCTCCTCATAAGTTGAAGTCGAGCTGGAGAAAACAACATCGGCTTCCCTAGGAATTACATTGTGAGCAATTCCGGCTTGAAAATAAGCTAAACGAACATCACCAATTGATAAAAGATATTGACATGCCAGCTTGATTGAATTTCCCAGCTGCTCATGTATTTGAATACCTGAATGCCCCCCGGACAACCCGCCTATAGAGAGACGAAAAGTGTTATCTGATTCTTCTTCATGAAGATCTAAGTTATTGGAAATCTTCCAACCCGCCCCGCCTGTGCAACCGATGAAAAGTTCATTCCAATCCTCAGTATCAAGATTAAGTAGCCTCGTGCCAGTTAAGAGATCAGAATCTAGGTTCATCGCTCCACCTAAACCAGTTTCCTCATCCACAGTGAATAGCAGTTCCAATGGAGGATTGGATACATTTTTGTCCGTCATCAGCGCGAGCGCAGCAGCACAACCCAGTCCATTATCTGCGCCCAAGGTAGTTC
This sequence comes from uncultured Halieaceae bacterium, assembly GCA_913051825.1. Lineage (GTDB taxonomy): Bacteria > Pseudomonadota > Gammaproteobacteria > Pseudomonadales > Halieaceae > CABYJX01. The sequence goes on along the minus strand of CAJXCR010000057.1, from coordinate 9,837 downwards.
TATCAGCATGCAACCAACCATCAGTTATCTTTAACTTTAGAGGTTCGTTTTCAAAGTCATGCTGCTTATCAGATTGCTTTACTGTAACCATATCTAAATGATTTTGAATAATCAGTGTACTCTTATGCTTGCGATTTTTTGATCCAGGTACTCTGACGATTAAATTACCCTCAGAATCCGTCACCCAGTCACACCCATTATCTTCAGCACAACTGATCACATATTTACGCACTTCAGCCTCGCCCTTTGATGGTCTTGGTATCTGAGTGAACCGATAAAAATGCTCCCATAGATGAGCTGGTTCACAAGGATAATATTCTGGTTTCATAGTTATTTTTCCTAGCAAAAAAGGATTATATCGAACAAATCTTTCAGAAAAAAATGAAGCCCTATGGATGGTATGGTCAATTGGATTAGACTATATCTAAAATAATTTATTGGTATATTGAAATGAAAAAACATTTTATTGGACCGGAAGAGTTATTGGAAGATGCCTATCGACTAGCGTGGAAAGTTTTTAAGAGCGGGTTCTTCCCTACATATATCATCGGGATATGGCGAGGAGGAGCTCCGCTTGCAATAGCAGTTCATGAGCTACTTTGTTTTCTTGGAGTGAACGCAAAGCATACCCCGATCAAGATTTCTTCTTATGATGGTTTAACTAGAGGAGATGAAATAACCATCGATGGATTAGCGCCTCTTTGTGAAATGATTACGAAGAATGATAGCTTGCTAGTAGTAGATGACGTTCATGATACTGGACATTCGATAGAGCACTTATTAACAAATATTAAAACCATGCTTTTAAGTTCTAAGCCAGAAATAAGAGTCGCCACAGCCTATTTCAAACCAAATCGAAATGAGACAGGAAAGGAGCCAGACTATTTCCTGCACAAAAATAATGACTGGTTAGTTTTCCCTCATGAGCTTGAAGGTCTTTCATTAGATGAACTGAAGATACAAAAACCAGCGCTTTCAAAAATTCTTCCTGAAATACAAGAACACTTTAATAAGAATACTTTTAGCTGATTACTTGGATGGTTATTTTTTCACAATTTTCCAGCGAATTTTTCACCTCCTATTTAACAAAAGAATAAGTATATTAGTTCCCCTTTAATTTTATACATCGAGAGCCTGGTGGAGAATACAATTCAAAATAATAGCCTTGCTGCATTTCTTGGTAGTATAAAATTCAAATCTAAGTCTCGTGGCATCGATTTGGATTATCCAAGCATTCCTCTTGCAAGTTTTACCTCTTCCCTGAAGTCTGAAAATGATAGTTCTTCTGAAGACGTAGCATTCGTTCTTAGTGATAATTAGACTATAAAGCGTATTCTGAAAGCTCGTTGTATATTTTTAATGCTTTTTTAAGGGTCTCTGAATACTCTTTTTCTATTTTGCGTTCATCACTCTTGTAGTTGTTTTGATTTAAAGAAAAGTGCGTGGTCTTATAGAGATCACTATACCAGTGCGTTGCCCACAAACCATCGCTAGCCCTTGGGCCGATAGGCCACTCCAACATCTTCGATGAAAAACTAATATTCAACCTTTGACATAGTTTTGTTAGTACATTTTTTGGATTTACAAGACAACGCTCAGCATCTATAACAGGAGGTGCTTCGCCTAACTCATTTGCACAAAGATGGAATAAATCAAGCTGCTGCTGCATACCAAGCTCCTCAAAACTAAACTTGGAGCGAACCTTTGCATAGGATGAGATTACTCTTAATGGATCGCGAATCAAAAAGCAGTTCTTTAGACTAAAAAGCCAATCTCCACTAATCTCGGGAAGAAAATGATGCGTCATGTGCTTCTGATAATTAATGGTAAGCGAATCACAGACTTCTTTCGTCAAAGTCTCTATTACGGACTCAGGATCACATACCATTGAATCTATAATTTCCTGACGGTCTGGATGGGGGGCTCCACTTATTTTTAGATAAAAACCATAAAAAGGTTCATCACATACCCAAGTGTCACTTCTGTTTTCAAAGGAACGCATTAACGCTGAACTAATATTCCGGGGTCCTGACCACATCGCTATCCTCATGACATTCATGCTGACCTAGACAATCCTTTTGTTAAGCTAAGATGACTCCGTGACATATGTTATGCCGCGATTTCTTGTTTAAATTCTTGCGCGCATTCTCCAAGAAGAATATAAACACACGACTAGTTGTAAGCAACTAACATGCTAAAATCAGTTAGAAAACTAATGACTGTAGCCACAATGACATCTTCAAAAGATCAAATCTACGCCGGAAATCTAGCTAATAGGGAAGCCTTTAAATTTGATGACGCAGTAGCTGATGTTTTCGACGATATGATCAATCGATCCGTTCCAGGATATAGAACGATAACCAAGATGAGCGGATTAATCGCATCAGCCTACTCTCTTCCAAACAGCAATCTATATGATCTTGGATGCTCACTCGGCTCATCGACACTTGAAATGAGGTCGCAAGACCTACCGGAGAATTGCAAGATAAAAGCAATTGATAACTCTGAATCTATGTTAAATAAATTTAAGCAGGCCATCGCTGAAGATAAGAATAATATTCCTGTAGATTTCCAACGTATTGATCTCGAAGACGCTAAAATTACGAATGCCTCAATAGTTTTACTTAATTGGACTCTCCAATTTATTGCTAAAGAAAATCGTGATCAGGTGATTCAGAATATATATAATGGCCTCCTTCCCGGAGGAGTATTACTGCTTTCTGAAAAAATTCTTATAGAAGACCCCGAACTCAACCAGATAAATATAGAACTTCACGAATCTTTCAAAAAAGCTAACGGTTACAGCACATTAGAAATAGCTAGAAAACGCGCTGCGCTGGACAACGTACTCATTCCTGAATCACTTACTCAGCATAAGGAAAGACTGCTTCTTTGCGGGTTTAAAACTTGTGATATTTGGTTTCGCTACTTTAATTTTGCATCACTCATAGCCATCAAGTAATGGATTACTCTGATCTAATAGGCAGATGGAAGAGGACTCCAGAACTCACTTCATGGGCTGATAAATTGCCGCAGCAAATTCAAAAAGGCCTTTCTCATGAACGCTTTGGAGATCTGAGCGACTGGGAAGCGCAACTCAAATCACTTCCAAATATTTCCTACAATTCAATTTCACTTGACTCAAACCGAGTTTCCGCAACAACTGATATAGCCTTGTCTAGTTTAGAGACAGAAAAACTTCAAGCAACGTTGCAAAAAATGCATCCTTGGCGAAAAGGTCCTTATGAATTATTTGGATTACATATAGATACAGAATGGAGATCAGATTGGAAGTGGGATCGACTCAAAGATGAAATAGAACCACTAAAACATAAACGCGTGCTAGATGTGGGCTGTGGTAATGGTTATCACTGCTGGAGGATGCTAGGAGCAGGTGCCGATGAAGTGATTGGAGTGGACCCTTCACCATTATTCGTAGTGCAATTTTGGGCTATACAACACTTTTTAAAGCAACCCAAAATATGGATCTTACCTATCGGAATCGAATCAATACCTGACAACTTAGAGGTTTTTGATACCGTCTTCTCGATGGGAGTCATCTACCATCGAAAGTCACCAATTGATCATATTAATCAACTTCGTCAGTGCCTAAGACCTGGTGGCGAGCTAATACTGGAAACTCTAATTATAGAAGAAAAATTTGGAGAACAACTTATACCGAAAGGGAGGTATGCTCGGATGGGAAATGTCTGGAGCATTCCGTCCTGTTCAACCCTTTTAGGCTGGTTGATGAATTCTGGGTTCGTAGATTGCAAAATAATCGACGTCCAAAAAACGACCGAATCAGAACAACGCTCAACAAAGTGGATGCAATTTCAATCACTGTCCGACTTTCTTGATCCAAAAGACAAATTTCTTACGATCGAAGGATATCCAGCGCCTCGTCGCGCAATTGCAACTGCGAAACTACCAACAAATTTACTGGGATCAACTATAAAGTAGGCAGCGGGTAGCGGCCAATTCTGTCATTATGCAAAGAACCAATGTAAAGATCCCCTGCATACTCCTCAACCGAAGTGATCTCTTTCAAAATCTCTCCAGTAGGATCTTGAAGATTGTGTATAACTTCAGCAGACTCGTTTAACCCAAGAATAAAACCGTATTCCACAGGTGCGGGTTGAATAGATTTTGGGAGCTTCCCCAGAAACATGGATAACCACGGTCGAGACTGTGCCGCATCTATAATTGGAATTCGTGGAGTAGGCATTGCTAGCCAAAAAACTCCCTGATCATTACCTGACACACCATCTGGAAAACCTGGCAAATTTTCTATAAAAATCTCTTTTTGGCCTGCATTCTGGCCGGTCAACCAATAACGCAAAATTCGATATCTCCATGTCTCATTTATTAGCACAAACTCTTCACTGCTAGACAGGGCCACGCCATTAGGAAAGTACAAATCCTTAAGTAAAACTTCTGCCTCATTAGTAGATGGATCGTAAACGATGAATCGGCCATATGGTCGACCTTCAAGTAAATCCATCATGTAATTAGCCTGATTCCACTTAAAAGACGCATCGGTAAAAAATATTTTACCATCAACGGCAATGTCCAAGTCGTCTGTAAACCCTAGCGGGACACCCTCAACCTCATCTACGAGCACCGTCATTTCCGCATTTGGAGAAATAGATAGCAATCCGAGATACGCATCACATACTATTAAATTCCCATTCGAATCAAAGTGAAGTCCAAGAGGTCGACCACCGGTGGTAATCCAATCTTCCACAGTCTTATCAGGATGGATTCTAATAATCTTTCCATCTTGCGTACCACCATAAACTATTCCCGCTTTATCAACAGCAACATCCTCGGGCCCATATATTTCACCTGTACCAAGCAATTCAGAAGATAAAAGCTTTTTATTCTTTGCATAAAGACCCGATAATTCCGGTGCAGAATCGGGGGTCCATGACGCAGGCATTGAAAAAGGTGTCGGTAAAAAGATTACTCCTATAACCATCACAATAAAAACAAGAATGATTAAAAACAAGATCTTTTGCATATCTAAAAATACCTAATTAGGGAAAACACAATCGAAAACTTCTTGGAAATTTCTAGCGAAGTTTACGGTCAAACCTTGCCGAAGGTACTCTGGTAATTCATCAAAATCTCTCTGATTAGCTGCAGGCATAATTAGTTCTGGTATACGACTTCTACGAGCAGCTATGACTTTTTCTCGTATGCCACCCACTGGGAGAACTTCACCAGTTAATGTCAATTCACCAGTCATCGCTATGGAACGTTTGATTGGTTTCTTTAGCGCAAGTGAAACCAGCGCGGTAGCCATGGTAATTCCCGCACTTGGTCCATCTTTAGGTGTCGCTCCTTCGGGCACATGCAGATGCACAAAACTATTATCAAAGAAATCTGTATCGCAGTCATATTCCTCTAAATTCGAAATAATATAGCTGTATGCTATCTCTGCCGATTCTTTCATCACGTCACCCAGACGCCCTGTTAATTGAAAGCCTCGATTTAGTGTGTGTATGCGAGATGACTCAATGGAAAGTATGGCTCCTCCTAAAGCTGTCCAGGCAAGACCCATAACCACACCAATTCCTTTTCTCGGTTTCTCCTTTTGAAATAGAGGCCTGCCAAGCAAGGTTTCAATATCTTTCCTTCCCACCCGCTGATGGAAATCATTTTTTTCCAGCATTTCTCTAATTGATTTTCTCATTATTTTTGCTAGCTGGTTTTCTAAATTTCTGACTCCAGCTTCACGGCAATAAAACTCTATTACGTGCTTCAAAGCCGAATCGTTAATTTTTAGTTGGGACGACTTTAGACCGTGTCGTACGAGTTGTTTGCCCCAAAGGTGGTTTCTTGCTATAGATAATTTTTCTTCCGCCACATAGCCTGATAAACGGATCACTTCCATGCGATCCAGCAGGGGGGCGGGAATGGTATCACTTTGATTTGCCGTGCAAATAAATAGCACTCTAGAAAGATCAACCCTTAAGTCCAAGTAATGATCAAGAAATTTTGAATTCTGCTCTGGATCAAGAACTTCTAGTAAAGCAGAAGCGGGATCACCCTGAAATGATGCGCCAATTTTGTCAATTTCATCAAGCATGATAACAGGATTTGAAACATCGACTTCCTTAAGTGCCTGCACAAACTTCCCAGGCATGGCTCCCACATAAGTACGTCGATGACCTTTAATCTCCGCCTCATCTCGCATACCACCTAGGCTAAATCTAAAAAATTCTCTACCCAAGGCGTCCGCCACAGATTTACCAATACTAGTTTTACCCACACCTGGCGGACCAACCAATAATAGTATCGATCCAGAAAACTCTCCTTTAAACACGCCCACCGAAAGAAATTCAAGAATACGCTCTTTGACATCATCTAAACCATCATGGTGCTCTTCCAAGGTTTTTTTTGCTTCGAGAAGATCTAATTTATCTGAGGATACAACTCCCCATGGAACGGACGTCACCCAGTCTAAATAATTTCGTGTTACTGAATATTCTGGAGATCCACTTTCAAGGACACGTAACTTGTCCATTTCATCATTAATTCTTTCATATACCTGGTCGGACAAAATCAACCGGTCCAATCGAGATTCAAAACGATCTAAATCAGATGTCCTATCATCTTTACTAATACCAAGCTCTTTCTGGATGACTTTTAGTTGCTCACGGAGAAAAAATTCTCTTTGCTGCTTCGTCACTTTTTCATTAACTTGATTGCTAATTTCACCCTGCAATTCAGCGACCTCTCGCTCTTTTTGCAACAGAACAAGCACCTTCTCTATTCTCGCTCGTAAGGGTAAGGTTTCTAATATTTCCTGCAAAGAATCACCTTTCGCGGTCGTTAAAGCCGCAGAAAAATCTGCAAGCAAACCTGGCTGGTTAGGATTAAAATTAGACATGTAGTGTTTTAATTCTTCGCTGTAAAGCGGATTTAAAGGTAGCAAATCTTTGAGCGCTTTTATAAGCGCCATCGCATAAGCTTTAATCTCATCACTGTCATGATCCTCCTGATTGCGAGGATATTCTACCTGGACACGATACGGCACAGAATTACTTAGCCATCGAACTATGCGAAACCGGCGCAACCCTTGTGCCAAAAAATGGCCAGGTGTGTCCGTTAACTGTGGCGGTTTATGAAGACGAACAACACAACCTATTTCTGGAAATTGAGTGGGTTCAGGAGGTTCTTCCTGGGTATACTGAACATAAGAAAGACCAAGGACCGACTGGCCAGATTTATCTATTGTTTTTAGGGTTTCTTGCCATTGCTCTAGATTGATCGCCACCGGCTGAGCCTGACCCGGGAAAAATGGTCTTTGCGGTATCGGCATAAGATATAAAGTATCCGGTAACACTTCATCAGCAACCGCTGGAGCAGCGGCTTCATTAACCAACCTTTGGTCATCATCAATGACGTCGCCAACTTCCGAATCATTCATTCCAAGAGCGCTCTATAAATTAGTTCCTTAGCCTCGATATGGGGTCTAATAAGATCATATTCAACACTCTAATCATCAGTCACCACACTTTTTACTAATATTTTTTCTAGATAACTCAGATAATGGATAAAATTTAGCCTAAAAAAGCAGTGATAGAAACTCCTATGAATGTAGCAATAGCATAACCAAAAATTCCACACATAATCCCTGGGGTAATAAGATGCCGCCATCCTTTGGAACTAGCGATCGCGGCTGTAGGTGCCGGACCCACTAGAGCTGCACCTGACGCAATAATCGCCTCTGGCAACTCTATCTTTAACAACCTTGCAAAAAACAAAACAACCGAAAGATGAATAAAAATTATTATAAGTCCATAGATAAAAAGTAATGGCGCATTTGAGATAAACGCCGTTGCATCGGTTCCTGCTCCGACCACTGCAAAAAAAAGATACATGAGCAACATACCTATTTCAAAATCACCTCTTAAATCCTTTAGAACTCGCGAAAAAATATTAGCAAATAACAAAGTTAAGGCGGTTATCACTAAAATAGTATACTGACCATAACCCAACGCTTCACTAACGCTTTTTGATATCCAACAGATAAGGAAACTTAGAGCTAGCGCACCACTCACATGACTTAAAATGAAATCATTTCCCTCTTTAGTCGATTCAGAAATATTATCAGCTTGCTGCTCGAAAGAGGCTCTATCACTGGAGATCCAACGGGAAATAAAATTAATACTCGGTATAGTCAATAAGCAGTAAAGTGCCAGGATACTGACTAAGCTACTGGCACTTATACTCAAAGAAAATTCATTTGGAGTCATCTGCACAGCTTGGGAAACCGCCAGCATATTGACCGCACCGCCAATCCACGCGCCAGCATACACCCCAGCCACTTTAGGGCCAATCTCTCCGAGGTCCAACATAAAGAAACCAAGCATAACTCCCATAACAGTAGCGCAGCTGGCTATCAGGAAGGTTACCATGACCGCCCCACTCTTCGTAAAAATCTCTCGAAGATCTGCTTTAAAAAGAAGCAAAGGAATCGCTAAGGGCACCAAATTCCCACCCACAAAATCATAGACCGGGCTTTTCAATGGCACCGCACCAATATTAGACAAAATCATACCAACGACCAACACCCATATTACACCGGATGTTTTTTTTCCTAATGGACTAACATCTATCCAAAAACCAAGCCAGGCGAGTCCAAAAAGAAGTGCACCAATAGCAAAAATATTATCTGCAGTTATCATAGTAGCTCGCTTCCGATATTTTATTTTCTAGCAAAACAAAATCTGACAAATGGTAAAAATAATTTTAATTGAAAGCATGACCTTGACATTAAACCCCCCAAAAAACAAACTAAAGAAATAACTATTTTGAAGTATTTTTTTTGCGATAAATCAGCAATTCAATCCAAATCCGTATGGAATTTATTCTTTTTTTGGAGTATTAACATGCCACAACTTACAGGCGGACAAGCGATTATAAAATCTCTTGAGCAACATGGTGTTAAAACTGTTTTCGGTCTTCCAGGTGGACAACTCTACTATCTATTCGATGCGCTCAACCAAGCAAGCAAGTCAATTAATTTAATCAACTCTCGTCATGAACAAGGTGTAGGATACATGGCATATGGCTATGCGAAATCTACGGGCTGCGTTGGAGTTTACACCGTCGTACCTGGCCCTGGAGTCCTAAATTCCTCATCAGCACTGTGCACTGCTTATTCAACCAACACACCTGTTTTATGTATTGCCGGCCAAATTCCTTCCGAATGGATTGGTAAAGGAGCCGGATTGTTGCACGAGATCCCTGACCAACTTGGCGTACTGCGTAGCCTGACTAAATATGCCCAAAGGATAGAAAAACCAGCGGAAGCACCAAACTTAATCCGAGAAGCATATACGGAGTTATTAACTGGTCGACCTCGTCCGGTAGCACTTGAGATGGCAGAGGACATTTTAGGAGTTAAAGAGGAAGTGTCTCTGCTCGATCCTATCGCAGAGTATGAAGCGCTAGAACCGGACTCTGACCTTATAAAAGATTCTGCCGAACTTTTAGGATCAGCAAAGAACCCCCTAGTCGTGGTCGGCAGTGGAGCAATGGATGCAGGAAAGGAAGTTTTAGAGATAGCGGAAATGCTCCAAGCGCCAGTTACAACATTGTGGAGTGGTAAGGGTGTTATCGATGAAAGACACTACCTCAGCCAATCTAATCCAGCAGGGCACAAACTTTGGTCGAAGGCAGACGTTATATTAGCTATAGGAACACGTCTTAGCATACCTAGAATCCATTGGGGCATGGATGATCATTTAAAAATTATCCATATTGATATCGATGAGGAAGAATTAAATCGTCTTGGCAATCCAGATATCGGAATTCTTGGAG
>CAJXCR010000056.1 GCA_913051825.1 uncultured Halieaceae bacterium | reverse complement strand
AAATTTCCAATTTTCGCATCGCGCGATAGTTTTGTTCCTGGCCGAATCCGCGCAAATGGGCCAATGCTGCATGAAGCCTCTATAGTTGCACCTTCTATCGTGCTCATCGGATGCACTACAGTTCCTGCTCCTATAGTGGAATCTGATATACATGAGTTGGCACCAACATTAACCTTGTCGTCCAAAACCACGTGCCCTTCGAGAATTACATTGATGTCTATTACAACATCGGAACCACATGTAACGTGACCGCGTATGTCTACTCGTGATGGGTCTATCAATGTAACACCCATCTCCATAAGAGCCCTAGCCCGAGTAGCTCGAATAACAGATTCAGCATGGGCCAGCTGCACTTTGTCGTTTATACCCAAAATTTCTTGAGGAGTTGCATTCACGGTAAAAACTTGCTGTTTCTCTTTAACTAACCGTGAAAGTATATCGGGTAGATAATGCTCACCCTGCTCGTTGTCAGACGTTACGGATGGCAAATAAGTCTTTAGATGATCGGCTGAAGCAACCAAGACTCCTGTGTTTATCTCATCAACATCACGCTCTCTCGGAGTCGCATCTTTGTCTTCAACTATTCGTTCAAAACAACCTAATTCATCTCTTATTACACGGCCATATCCAGCAGGATGATCTATATTTGCGGTAAGAACTGCACTGCCGTTACCTGCCTTATCAATCAGTTGCCTTAAAGTTTCTTCACTTATAAGTGGTACATCACCATATAAAACTAATACCCGGCTTGCTGAATTGATTTGTGGCAAGGCCTGAAGAACCGCGTGACCTGTTCCCAACTGCTCTTTTTGAACGACCCAGTTGACCGGAATATCCGCACACGCACTCTTTACTTCTTCAGCACCGTGACCCACGACAACGTGTAAGGTTGATGGGTTTAGTAGGGCGGCAGTTTTCAAAACGTGTCGTATCAATGGCTGTCCCGCCAGGGGATGCAATACCTTTGGCAAATCAGACTGCATACGAGCCCCACGTCCTGCTGCCAAGATAACGACTTCTAATTCCATACAAGGACTCCTAAATGTCAAATATTTACTGACATTTTTTTTACTAATCGCGCATAATAACTCTATAAAATTCCATATCAACCCAGTACGTCATAAAAAAAATGACAACAAGCGACGATTTAGCATTCTCAGCTATAGGCCTCGAGCCAAGAGAAATTCAGATATACAAAGCACTTCTGCAGCTTGGCCCCGCGTCTATAAGAGACGTCGCTGCAGAATCGGGAATCAATCGAGGCACAACTTACGAGACACTTAAAAAGCTAGCGGAAAAAGGTATTGTAAATTACTTCCCACGGGGAAAGCGGCGAGTCTTCCAAGCGGAATCCCCAGAGAGATTGCTAAGCCTCGGGGAGGAGCGTCAGTCTGCTATCGAGATAGCAATACAACAGCTGCGAGACGAGATAGTACCTTCTTTGAAGCAAGCACAACCAGAAATGAGCCTTGGAAACGTAAGATTCTACGAAGGATACGACGGAGTAGCTTTAGTTTTAGGCGATATTTTAGAAACTACTGAAATAGAACCAGAGGCCGGCTACTCCGTAATATCTACCCAGCGGCTTCGAGAACACCTCTACAAGCCATTCCCTAACTTTACAAGACAGCGTGTAAATAAAGGAATAAAGGTAAGAGTAATCGCGGTAGGTGAGGGCGGAGATGATGCCGAACTCGCTGAACGAAAATGGCTTCCCGGAGGCAAGGCGTCAGATGCGTCGTACATAGCTATATATCCACCAAAGGTAGCAATGATTACTTTAGCTCGCCCTAACTATCCAGTTGTAATAATTATCGATTCAGAAGCTATCGCCTCTACCCAACAAATAATGTTCAATACTCTCTGGGGCTTTTTGTAACCGCAATCTCTTTCTAAGAACGTCCACGCATTTTCTTTATCGCTGCAAGCTGAGCAACAGCCTCTGCAAGTTGCGCGGAAGCTCGGCCATAATCAAGCTCCCCCGCTTGGTTCTCCATCGCTATTTCAGCTTCTCGTCTAGCTTCTTCTGCCGCAGCTTCATCCATGTCATCAGCTCTAATAGCAGTATCTGCCAAAATGGAAACTACTCCTGGCTGAACCTCTAGAAATCCACCCGAGACATAAAACACTTCTTCCTCACCAGAAGAAAAGACTATCCTTACAGGCCCGGGTCTAAGAGTAGTGAGAAGCGGAGCATGCCCATGGACTACTCCCAATTCTCCTAGAGAGCCGTTGGCAACTAGCATTTCTATCTCGCCAGAGAAAATATCCCGCTCTGCGCTAACAATGTCACACTGTATAGAAGATGCCATTTTAATTTCTCATTAAACTTTATTGCCCAACTAAGGTTATCTTTATAACGACTTCGCCTTTTCAAGAACCTCATCTATACTTCCAGCCATATAGAAAGCCTGCTCTGGCAGCTGATCATATTCCCCTTCCAATATGCCCTTGAATCCGGCAATGGTATCTTTCAACGAAACATATTTGCCGGGCGAACCAGTAAATACCTCTGCCACATGGAAAGGCTGAGAAAGAAAGCGTTCAATTTTTCTAGCACGGTCGACTGTCAATTTATCTTCTTCTGATAATTCATCCATACCTAAAATAGCTATGATATCTTTAAGTTCTTTGTATCTTTGCAGAACTGACTGGACACCGCGCGCCGTCTCGTAGTGCTCTGTTCCAATAACCAAAGGATCCAATTGTCGAGAAGTAGAATCTAGAGGGTCAACTGCAGGATATATTCCTTTTGCCGCTATATCGCGACTCAGAACGACCGTCGAATCTAGGTGAGCAAAAGTTGTAGCAGGAGATGGATCTGTTAAGTCGTCTGCTGGAACATACACAGCCTGGATGGAAGTAATAGAGCCTACCTTGGTCGACGTAATCCGCTCTTGCAAAACGCCCATTTCTTCTGCAAGAGTAGGCTGATATCCCACCGCAGAAGGCATCCTTCCAAGCAAAGCAGAAACCTCTGTGCCTGCCAAAGTATATCTATAGATATTGTCTACGAATAATAGTACGTCTCTACCATCATCGCGAAACTTCTCCGCCATGGTCAGTCCAGTTAACGCTACTCGCAGTCTATTCCCTGGTGGCTCATTCATTTGGCCGTAAACCATGGCCACTTTAGAATTAGATAAGTTTTCTATATCTACAACTTTTGACTCTTGCATTTCGTAATAAAAATCATTGCCCTCGCGGGTTCTCTCTCCAACACCAGCAAAAACAGATAAGCCTGAGTGTTCCGTAGCAATATTGTTAATCAACTCCATCATATTAACGGTCTTACCAACGCCCGCACCGCCGAATAGCCCGACTTTTCCGCCTTTTGCGAAAGGACATACCAAATCAATAACCTTTATTCCTGTTTCAAGGAGTTCATCGGAGGCCGCTAGCTCCTCATATGTTGGCGCAGATCGGTGAATCGCAGATCTTTCCTTTTCCCCAATTTCACCGCGCTCATCAATCGGGTTTCCTAGAACATCCATGATCCGCCCGAGAGTTTCTTCACCCACCGGCACAGAAATCGGAGCACCAGTATTTTCAACGGCCAACCCTCTACTTAACCCCTCCGAAGATCCCATGGCTATGGTACGAACAACCCCATCCCCCAACTGCTGCTGAACTTCCAACGTCACATTTTTCTCACTAATATTCAGCGCGTCATACACTTGCGGCACTTGATCACGAGGAAACTCCACGTCGATGACTGCACCTATGATCTGCACGACTTTTCCGCTACTCATTTCAGAATTCCCCTAATTTTTCGTTATTAACTCTAGCGACTTACAACCCGCTAGAAAAAGTATAGTTAATTGCATCATCCAATTGCCGCGGCACCGCTAACAATTTCGGACAGTTCTTGTGTAATTGCTGCCTGACGCGCCTTGTTGTAAACCAGTTGCAAATCGTCTATGAGCTCACCCGCATTTTCCGTCGCATTTTTCATCGCCAGCATACGTGCGGCTTGCTCACACGCGCCATTTTCGACCACCGCCTGATATACCTGTGACTCTAGGTACCTAGACATGAGCTGATTAAGCACCTCATGGTTATCAGGCTCATAGATATAGTCCCAGTGATTTTTGTATTCATCATTATCTTCTGGCTCCAGCGGCAGCAGCTGCTCTATTTTGGGGTTTTGCGTCATGGTGTTCACAAATTCATTTCGAACTAAAAAAAGTTTATCTAATTTGCCTGCCTCAAATGCATCCAGCATGGTTTTAACACCGCCAATCAAATTTTCTAAGGAAGGCTCATCTCCCATATCTCGGACAGCAGCAACGACATTTCCGCCGAAGCTATTAAAGAAATTTGCAGCTTTCCCGCCAACGGTACAAATATCGATTTTAGCTCCTGAATCAGTCCAATGCTTTATGGCTTTTATTGAAGTTTTAAACAGATTTATGTTCAGACCTCCGCAAAGCCCCCTGTCTGTAGAAACAACTATAAAACCAACTCTTTTCGGGTCTCGCTGCTGCATGTAAACGTGCTTATATTCTGGAACGGCGTTTGCGACGTGGCCTACCACAGAACGAATACGCAGAGCATAAGGTTTCCCAACCTGCATACGATCCTGTGCCTTTCGCATCTTACTTGCCGCAACCATTTCCATTGCACTGGTAATCTTTTGCGTGCTTTGGATGCTTGATATCTTGGTACGTATTTCTTTTCCTGCAGCCATAAATAATCTCTTTGCCTACCAGGTATTGTTAGCTTTAAAAGCTTCTAGGGCAGATTTAAAGACACTTTCGATATCATCATTATAGTCACCACTTGCCACAACATCTGACATCGTGTCGCCATGATTCGAGTGCATGAAAGATATTAAGGCAGACTCGAAATCTCCTATCTTTTGAACATCGACGTCTTTCAAATAGCCTTCATTCGCCGCATAAAGCATTATCCCCATCTCAGCAACGCTTTTAGGGCTGTACTGACTTTGCTTCATGAGCTCGGTGACTCTCTCTCCATGATCCAACTGAGCCCTAGTAGCCTCATCCAAATCCGACGCAAACTGAGAAAAAGCGGCTAACTCCCTATATTGTGCTAATGCCGTACGAACACCGCCTGAGAGCTTTTTCATGATCTTAGTTTGAGCAGCGCCGCCTACACGTGACACTGAAATACCGGCATTCATAGCCGGCCTAACACCAGCATTAAACATGTCTGCCTCTAGAAATATTTGTCCATCCGTAATGGAAATTACATTGGTAGGGACAAAAGCAGACACATCACCCGCCTGGGTCTCAATAACTGGAAGCGCTGTCAAAGAACCGGTTCTTCCCTTTACCTCGCCTTTGGTCAATTTTTCAACATGATCAGCATTTACTCTCGCGGCTCTTTCCAAAAGACGCGAATGCAAATAAAAAACATCTCCTGGGTAAGCTTCTCTTCCAGGAGGTCTGCGCAATAAAAGAGAAATCTGACGATAGGCCCAGGCTTGCTTTGTGAGATCATCATATATTATTAGAGCGTCCTCACCCCTATCCCTGTAATATTCGCCCATCGTACAACCTGCAAATGGCGCTAAAAACTGCATTGCTGCAGGATCTGATGCCGTGGCAGCGACTACAATTGTATGCTCCATTGCACCATGCTCTTCCAGCTTTCGAACTACCGACGCTACGGAAGAAGCTTTTTGTCCAACGGCCACATAAACGCACTTAATGCCCGTGCCCTTCTGGTTGATAATGGCGTCTACGGCTATCGCCGTTTTCCCGACTTGCCTGTCACCGATTATGAGCTCTCTCTGCCCGCGACCAATCGGCACCATGGCATCGATGGCCTTTAGACCAATTTGCACCGGCTGATCTACCGACTGACGCGCAATAACGCCTGGCGCAACCTTTTCCAGGGCATCTGTTTCAGCACATTTTACCGGCCCCTTGCCATCTATCGGCGCACCCAAAGCATCTACCACTCGTCCTTGTAATTCAGGACCTACAGGCACCTCCAAAATTCTGGAGGTACATCGGCAGCTCTGCCCTTCTGCAAGTTCTTTGTAATCGCCTAGAACGACAGCGCCGACAGAATCTCGCTCCAAATTTAGCGCCATGCCATAAATACCACCATCAAACTCAATCATCTCACCGTACATGACATCAGCAAGTCCATGGATGCGAATAATTCCATCAGTTACAGAAACAATCGTACCTTCGTTTCTTGCCTCTGATTTAACATCAAGACTATCAATTCGCGTCTTTATAATTTCGCTGATCTCGGATGGGTTCAGTTGTTGCATCTTTTAATCCTCAGTCCTACAGTTCCATCGCTTCTGCGAGCATGGCTAATCGACCCTTGATAGAACCATCAATAACGGTGTCGCCCGCCCTAATTAAAACCCCGCCTATTAAAGATGGGTCAATGTGTTTTATTAAATTAACCTCTCGATCTAAATGTCGAGCAAGTCCATCCGATAATTTTTCCAAACGCTGCTGATCGAAATCAAATGCGGAGAAAATGTCGACATCAATTACCTTTTGAATATCCGCCTTATATTCTTCAAACAACCTAAAAATGGCCGGCAATAGAGGAAGCCTCGAGTTCGAAGACAAAATAGTCAAAAAATTATTTACCGCCTTGTGTAACGGGTCTCCAAGCATGTCGGTTAACATTTGTATATGCTTAGACTTGCTAATAGACGGGTTATTAAGCTGATCCAAAATTTTTGGCTCTGCACTAATTGCAGCAAGTGTTCTGAGCTGATCACTCCAATCATTGATTGAATCGGTTTCGCTCGCAGACTCAAACGCCGCTCTGGCGTAGGGCCTGGCTAATGTCAATAGTTCTGCCATCTAGCTTTGATCTACCAATTTTCTACCAGCTCTTCTATCAAACGTTCATGGGAATTTTGATTAATTTCCGCTCCCAACACTTTTCGAGCACCCTGCATAGTCAAGGCGGAAAGCTCACCCCTAAGCTGCTCCTTGGCTCTTTGCCTTTCTTGTTCTATTTCAGTCATCGCGCCTTCTTTAAGCCTGTCTGCCTCTGACAATGCTGCTTCTTTGGCCTCATCTAAAATCTGCGACGCTCGCTTATTGGCAGCGTCTACTATCCCTGCCGCATCAACTTTAGCTTGCTGCAGTTCTTGTGCCACCGCTTCTTTTGCCGCTGCCAGATCGTCATTTGCGCGATCAGCGGCAGCAAGGCCATCCGCGATCTTTTTTTCCCGATCCGCCATAGCCGCTATTATTGGCGGCCACACAAAACGCATGCAAAAAACCACAAAACAAACGAATGCAATCATCTGTCCGAAGAGTGTTAGATTAATATTCACCAATTACTCCTAGTGTTAGCTGTAATTTCACGTAAAGCCCTAGTGAACGCAGCGAATTTTTTCTATTTAACCTGCTGGCGCTACAACGAAGATCAGATACATTGCAATGCCAACTCCAATGATAGGGATTGCATCTACCAAGCCTGCACCAAGAAAAAAGGTAACTTGTAATTTAGGCGCCAATTCTGGCTGACGAGCGGACCCCTCAATGAGCTTGCCGCCTAAGAGCCCAACTCCAATAGCAGCACCAAGACCTCCTAAGCCCATCATTATTGCTGCAGCAACATATACCAATTCCATTGTTTTCTCCTAAAAATTAACTTGCCGATTTAAAATTACTCTAATGATCTTCATGTGCCATGCTTAGATAAACTACTGTAAGAACCATAAAAATAAACGCTTGCAACGTAATTACCAAAATATGGAAAATAGCCCACCCTAATTGCAATAGGGCGGCAGGTAATACCCACATTATTCCTGCACTAAAAAGTGCCGCTATCAAAATGAAGATCATCTCCCCTGCATACATATTCCCAAATAAACGCAGGCCGAGGGAAAATGGTTTAGCAAGAAGTCCCACTACCTCCATAAAAAGATTAACAGGTATGAAAAGAGGGTGATTAAAGGGGTTCATGGTTAATTCTTTAACAAATCCAAATCCCTTCACTTTAATCGAATAAAACAACATCAATATAAAGACACCAACAGCCATGCCCATTGTAATATTTGGATCCGTTGAAGGCACAATCTTCTGATATTCCACACCTGCCAAACCCAGTGCGTAAGGAATCAGATCAACAGGAACAAGGTCCATCAGATTCATTAGGAAAACCCAAACAAAAATAGTCAGCGCCAATGGCGCTATCAAGCGATTTTTCCCATGAAATGTATCTTTAACGGTGTTATCAATAAATTCTACTACCATTTCTACAAAGTTAATTGGCCCTGAAGGAGAGTCTTCACTCACTAGGCAGGCCATACGGTAGAAAAACCAGCAGAAAAAAATCCCTAAGCCTACGGACCACAACATGGAGTCAATGTGGATAGCATAAAAACCCATAGCAGATATTTCTTCAGCGCCATGAGCCATGACCCAAGAGCCGCCATCAGGAACTGAGCTTCCGTCATAGCGCTCAAACCCTTCGGGCAATCGACCATAAGTTAAGTTGGTTAAGTGATGGACTATGTATTCTGAGACAGTCTGGTTGTCGCCTGCCATAATTCCCTAACCCTCCAGCCTAGAAGGCCTAAAAACTCTTTGGCCAAGAAAAAAAACGGTGCTTAATTGGAGCAGATAAATAGTAAAAAACCCAAAAAAAACTATAAGTGGGTTTTCTGGGACGACTATCTTGAAAACCACAATAAAACCTAATGCGCTCAACAAAAGCTTCACTAGCTCTGCAAAATAAATTCTAGAATAGGAAAACACTGTAATATGTAAATCCAGCAAGTTAATAAAAATAAGAAAAAACATTGTCTGTGGCAATATTGCTATTAACCCGCCTAAAACAAACTCCCTAGCAAAAACAAAATCAGCTAAAAAAAAAGAAATCACGCTTCCAAGTATAAGAGCTTGGATTTGCAGTAAAACAATTTTTTTTGGATAACTAAGCAATTAAATTCCCTCGGGGAGCATTTTTCCAAATGACACCTTTCCTCCGAGCGCCTACTTAGAATATCTTTGTTTTTTTAGCGCGGGCATTATAAAAGCATTGGTATAAGTGATCAAGATTTATCACTTTAGATGTGAAAGAATTCCTTGAAGTTCTTCTAAGCTATTATAGGAAATTTCTAATTTACCCTTCCCAGAGGAAGCATGGATAATTTCTACTTTAGCTCCTAGCTTTTCCGAAATTTGTGACTTTAAGCGGGCTAAATTCGGGTCTTCTTTAGGTGTTTCGTTTTCTTGCGGAATTGCTGGTTTTAATCGCTCTCTAGCTAATCGCTCTGTCTGGCGAACCGATAAATTTTTCTCTAATACTTGATTGGCTGCTCTTTGCTGGTCTGCTGGGTCTAAAGATAATATTGCCCTTGCATGTCCCATCTCGATCTTGCCAGTTTCTAACAAAGATTTAACCTCCGTCTGCAAAGAAGTAAGGCGAAGGAGGTTCGCGACAGTAGATCTAGATTTTCCTACAGCTTCAGCCACGCCAGACTGGGTCAAATTAAATTCACTCTGCAACCGATGAAGCGCTTCTGCCTCTTCTATTGGATTTAAATCCTCTCTTTGAAGATTCTCTATAATAGCCATTGCTATTGCCGCTTCATCTGGAACATCACGAACTATGGCGCTCACAGCCTCCATTCCTATAGATTTACAGGCTCTCCAGCGGCGCTCTCCTGCAATTATTTCATAATGGGTTTTCCCTGCCTCACCACCAATTGGTCTAACTAAAATTGGCTGCATCAAACCTTGTTGTCTTATGCTTGCGGCCAATTCATTTAATGCATCTTGATCTAAGTGCTTCCTGGGCTGATAGCGCCCTCGCTGAATATTTCCTACAGGTATTTCTTGTAATGAATCAAAATCTCCACCGGCTTCATCTCCAATTAAATCATTAGGCCTTCCAGATGCTCCTAACAGCGCATCCAGGCCTTTTCCTAAACCACGTTTTTTTGTGACCATAGCCCTATCTCCCTATACCGCGAGGTTTGCCTTTTCTGAGTGGTTTTTTGTCTCTTCTCGACGTATCAGCTCCCCGGCTAATGCCATATACGCCTGAGCCCCTTTTGAAAGTCGGTCATAGTACAAAATCGGTTGGCCATGACTAGGAGCTTCGGCTAAGCGAACATTGCGCGGAATTACTGTTCGCAATACCTTTTCTCCAAAGTGTTCATGTAGCTGCGAAGATACATCACTCGTCAAACTGCTTCTAGGATCATACATAGTTCTCAAAATGCCCGCGATTCCTAGCCTTTTGTTAGCAGACTTCCTGATTCCAGCAATTGTTTCTAACAATGACGTTAAACCCTCTAGAGCAAAATACTCACATTGCATTGTTATCAATATGCTATTGGAAGCAACTAAGGCATTTAGAGTTAAAATATTGAGCGAAGGAGGGCAGTCTATAATTATATAATCAAATTCTTCAGTGCATGTTGAAAGCGCATCTGCCAAGCGTCTCTCACGGTCGGGTGAATCCAGCAACTTCAATTCGGCCGCTGTTAGGTCTGTGTTAGCTGCTAGTAAGAAGAAACCACCAAGATCTATTGGCAACATGGCCGCTTCGAGAGGCACACTCCCCAAAAGCACTTCGTCAATACCGCTAGATAAGGAATACTTATCAATACCGACACCAGTAGTTGCATTTCCTTGCGGATCGGTATCTACCAACAACACTTTTTTCTTCATTGCAGCAAGAGAAGCAGCTAAATTAATAGAGGTAGTCGTTTTTCCAACTCCTCCTTTTTGATTGGCAACCGATACTACTTTTACCATTTATTCAATCCTGAGTTTGGAACTAATTTTAATTTGTTAGCACTGGTTGCAGCTCTACTAAGTGGCGCGGTAATTTCGAGCTAGGTATCTCTAATTTATGGATTTTTAACCCTGGAGAAACCTCTCTTGCCGCAGTTAGTTCCTGTTTTGAAAGAGCAGCCTTCATGGCCAAAACACTGCCGTTTGGGGCGACTAATCTTGAACAATTCAAAACGATTTTTTCTAATGAACTAAACGCCCTACACACCACCATATCATAAGGAGAAACTGGGACATGTTTTTCAACTCGGTCATTTACAATTGTTACGTTATTTAATTGAAGTTGAGATTTAATTTCTGTTAAAAATCTAATTTTCTTCCCATTACTATCTAAGAGAGAAAATGAGATGTTTGGCAGCAATATTGCTATTGGAATACCGGGAAATCCTGCGCCAGAGCCTACATCGATTATTTTTTCTCCCTTTAAAAAAGGCACTATGGAAACACTATCTAGAACATGTTTCACAACCATGTCGTTAAGATCCTTTATGCCTGAAAGATTAAAGGCCTTACTCCAGCGCTTTAAAAGAAATAGATGTTTACAACACTTTTCTATTGCCTCATTCGAAAAAGGCAATCCAAAGAAAATCAAACCCTCTTCTACTTTTCTTTTAAGCGCCTTCTCCAAATTAGGCTCGCTTCTCTTTGGGACCATCTGAAGCTTTTTTATTGTTTCGAAGATAAATAAGCAATTGGGTTATTGCTGCTGGAGTAACACCTGATATTCTAGAGGCTTGATCCAGTGTTTCTGGCTGTACGGTTTTCAACTTTTGTATGACCTCCGTAGATAAGCCAGCAACCAAGTTAAAATTAATATCTAATGGAATTCGCGTGTTCTTTTGAATATTGAGCCTGTCAACCTCTTTAAATTGGCGCTCTATATACCCTTTATATTTTGACTGTATTGTGATTTGGTCCGAGACCTCTAAATCCAACGGTTCCAACTCTTCAACTTCGCGCAAAAGCCGATGTTCTAACTCTGGTCTCTTTAGTAGTTCTAGTAAACTGTAATCCCGCCCAAGTAAAATATCGGTTCTATTCTTCAAGTTCCTGGAAAAAACGCTATCTGGTTGGACGCGAGTTGATGAAAGTCTAAGTTGTTCTTTCTCGATCTGTTCTGATTTCTCACAAAACCGTCTCCAGCGACTATCTCGTATCAATCCTAGAGATCTTCCTATTTCTGTTAGTCTCAAATCCGCATTATCTTGTCTTAGAAAGAGACGATGCTCTGCTCGAGAGGTAAACATCCGATATGGTTCTTTTGTGCCTAACGTCACTAGATCACTTACCATAACTCCTAAGTAAGAATTCTCTCTTTCTGGCGTCCAAGCTGGTTTACCCAATGCTCTAAGTCCGGCATTAAGACCAGCCAACAATCCCTGAGCCGCTGCCTCTTCATAACCCGTGGTTCCATTAATTTGACCAGCAAAATAAAGACAACTAATAGATCTATTCTCCAAGGTGGAAAAAAGCCCTCTTGGATCAAAAAAATCGTATTCTATGGCATAGCCAGGCTGAAGAATCTGTGCTTTTTCACAGCCGACAATACTCCTTACCATTTCTAATTGGACATCTTCTGGCAAACTTGTCGATATGCCATTTGGATAAATTTCTTTTGTTTTTAAACCTTCTGGTTCCAAAAAAACCTGATGCGAATTTTTGTCGGAAAATCGATGAACCTTATCTTCTATGCTAGGACAATAGCGTGGACCAATTCCTTCGATCTTTCCTGTATACATCGGTGAGC
The DNA here is from genome assembly GCA_913051825.1 of uncultured Halieaceae bacterium. Classification (GTDB taxonomy): domain Bacteria; phylum Pseudomonadota; class Gammaproteobacteria; order Pseudomonadales; family Halieaceae; genus CABYJX01. The sequence goes on along the minus strand of CAJXCR010000056.1, from coordinate 800 downwards.
TATTTAAACTAGACCTAATAATGTCGTGCGTTGAAGAATTGGTATGAGTGATCCAACAACATCTTTGTTCAGGGTGAAAAGAGTGATCTCCCATAAATGACATTATCGGTTCTGGTTGATCGCCCCATTGCTGTTCTAGTCTATCGAAATCAATGGAATTCGAATCTAATCGAGGTGGGGTTCCTGTCTTTAATCGACCAACATTAAGAGAAAACTCCCTAAGCTGGTCGGCCAATTTTTCAGCAGATGCTTCTCCAGCTCGCCCGCCGATTTTTTTTTCTAGGCCGACATGCATTTCCCCGCGAAGGAAGGTTCCGGCTGTCAAAACAACTGACCGTGCTAAAAATCTCGAACCTTCCTGGGTTTCTACTCCTACTATCTTGCTACCTTCTAAGATTATGTCTGAAACAGAGCTTTGAATAATCTCTAAATTTTCCTGGCTCCTTAACGCCTGGGAAATTGCCAACTTATATAATGATCGATCAGCCTGTGCTCTAGTGGCTCTTACAGCTGGCCCCTTTTTACAATTTAATACTCGAAATTGGATTCCTGCTCTATCCGTTGCTAAAGCCATTGCTCCACCTAGAGCATCGACTTCTCTAACTAAATGGCTTTTACCAATGCCACCAATTGCAGGATTGCAAGACATCTGACCCAGAGTATCCAATCGATGTGTTACCAATAAGGTTTGGCAACCTAAGCGAGCAGAAGCCAATGCGGCTTCGGTTCCGGCATGGCCGCCACCGATTATAATAACTTCATAGTTCATTGACATTGGTATATCGTCGAGCGAAAAGGAG
>CAJXCR010000055.1 GCA_913051825.1 uncultured Halieaceae bacterium | reverse complement strand
AGCGAGTTTCTGCAATTATGAGGCGAAATCCAGAGAAGCCAATTTTAGTTTGGGGAGACAAAGATGTTCCTTATGGGAATGTAGTGACTTTGATGGCTGCCTTGCAAGAATCTGGCGCTCCGAGCGTTGGTCTTGTGACGGAAAATCCAAAATGACAACTAATGTATTTAAGAATTACTTTTTTGGAGGCAATATTTTAATTGCGCCTGTTCTAGCTACTATTTTTATTCACGGGCTCTTAGGCTTGATTTTAACTGCAAATTGGACATTATTTTCCCCAGAAGATTGGCAAATCGTTAGCCAGCCTAAGGTGATCGAAGCTCATCTAGTACGAATTAATAATAAGAATATTCCCTCATCAAAAAAAATTGAGAAAATTAAACACCCTACTGCCACACCCACACCTATTCGAACTCGCTCGACGAAAAAAGTTGAGCAAGTAGCAAAACAAGAAGTAACCGAAGCGAAAGAATTTGTAGAGGAAGATTCAAAAAGAGTTGAAGGTACCAGGGAAGATTTTATTGATCTAATGACTCTTCTTGCAGCAGAAGAGCAAGCACTTCAAGCTGAAAACGAAAAAAACATTTCAATTAGTCATGCAGCCGCGATACAGCGAAAGGTCATAAAATACTGGAGTAGGCCGCCAAGCGCTCGAAATGGAATGGAATGTGTTATTGCTATTCAGTTGGTACCTACCGGTGAAGTCGTGGCTTCGAGCCTCGTGATGAGTAGTGGAAATAAAGCATTTGACCTTTCGGCGCTAAATGCGGTCAAGAAAGCAGGAAGTTTTCCAGAACTAAAAAAATTATCAAGTACTGAATTTGAGCGCAATTTTCGCCGATTTAGATTGTTATTTCGTCCAGAAGATTTGAGATATTAATGAAGACTTTCCACTCTTTATTCCTTTCATTCGTTTTGCTTTCTTTGGTCAGTTCTGTCAGATCTGAACTGTTAATAGAAATCACCAAAGGAATTGATGATCCGATTCCAATTGCGGTTGTACCGTTTTCTTGGGAAAGTCGTGGTGCAGCAACTGAAGATTTTGCTAGAGTTATAGAGAGCGATCTTTTGCGAAGTGGACAGTTCGCTCCTTTGAGCAGGTTAGATATGCTCAGTTTCCCAAGTACAAAAGAAGAAGTATTTTTTCGTGACTGGCGAGTTTTAAGAGCTCAATATCTTTTGATAGGTAGTGCATTACTGCAGCAAAATTCACTTCAAATTGATTATGAGCTTCTGGATGTAAGCAAAGGGAAATCCATTTACTCTGGTTCTGTTTTTGGCAAACTGTCAGAACAAAGAGTTTTATCGCATCGCATAGCGGATGTGATTTATCGAAATCTAACAGGCATTCCTGGCGCATTTGCCACTAGACTTCTTTACATTGCTGCGGAACGAGATTCAATAGGTAATGACAGCTTTTCTCTTACCTTGGCAGACTCTGATGGTGAGCGCCCTATAGTTTTGCTTAAATCTAGCGAGCCAATAATGTCTCCTTCTTGGGCGCCGAGTGGCGATGAGGTTGCTTATGTATCGTTCGAATCAGGTAGGCCAGCTATTTATCGTCAGAACTTAATCAGCGGGAAAAGGGAGCGACTAACAAATTTTTCTGGCTTGAATAGTTCTCCAGCATGGTCGCCAGATGGTAATTATATGGCTATGGTTTTGTCAAAAGATGGCAATCCAGATCTCTATTTAATGAAGCTTGCCGATCGCAGCTTAACAAGACTAACAAGACATTACGCCATTGATACTGAACCTGCATGGATGCCAGATGGTAAATCGCTTTTGTTTACTTCAGATAGAGGTGGACGCCCGCAAATTTATCGTTACGAATTTAAATCAGGCAGTACGGAACGAGTTACTTTTCAAGGCACATATAATGCCAGAGCAAGAGTCGCGGCTGATGGGCGCAATATCGTACTCGTGCATCGAAAAGATCGAAAATATCATATAGCCGTTTTTGATATAGTATCAAACAGATTACAAATAATGACAGAGACAAATTTGGATGAAAGTCCTAGTATCGCACCTAATGGCTCTATGGTATTGTATTCGACTAAATACCGGGGTAGGGGTATTCTGGCGGCGGTATCGGTTGATGGTGGTTTTAAATTCCGTTTGCCAGCTAGAGAAGGTGATGTGAGAGAACCCGCTTGGTCGCCCTATATGTAAGAGAGACCTGGTGGGGGGGAAATTTAGATTAAAACAAAGGGTTTTAATGATGAAGCAGTTAAGAACGAGTGGAAAAACTTTTGCAGTTATTTTTATGGTCGCTTTTCTAGCGGCATGCTCTGGTAATACCAAGCAAAACCAGGCCTCGCAGGAGGCAGAGCGTCGTGCGCAGGAAGCTGCAGCTGAAGCACAAAGAAAAGAAGAAAGTCTTCGAGATGCGATATCCGCTGCTGGGGATATTATTTACTTTGCCTACGATAGTTCAGTTATGACTACTGAAGGCAGGAGAGTAGCGGATGCCCACATTGCATTGTTACAAACAAATAATAGCAATGTTAAGTTGGAGGGGCATACCGATGAGCGAGGCACTCGGGAATATAACCTAGCGCTTGGTGAGAGGAGAGCAAATGCTGTTCGTGACTATATGGTAGTAAACGGGGTATCTTCTGGTCGCATTGAGACAGTTAGTTATGGAGAGGAAGATCCGGTTGCCATGGGTTCTGGTGAAGCGAGTTGGTCCCAAAACAGGCGAGTAGCTATTCAATAAACTTATGAACTAGCGCTCTCGCCGTGCGTTTCTCTAGATTTTCTCTTGCAGGGTTCGGGCTTGTGATTATCACTGGCCCGTATAGCCATTTAGCTTTATCTCAGGATTATTCCGATGCTGAGATAGTGAGCGGTTCGCTCTCGTCTTCCGTTGCTACAAGATCAGACTCAAATCAACAGCTTTCTAATTCAGATTCCAGTCCGGTTTATGAAGAACGAGATTATGTTAGATTCGATCAAGCTTCGAAAGTTGAAGATGATTTCGATCCCTATATAGAGACAGATGAAAAAACTAAGGTATTTGAAGGGGACGTGCCAGGAGATTTGCTTGGAAAACTCCAGCTTCTTCAGGAGGAAGTTATGCGACTTAACGGGCTTTTAGAGCAGCAAGCCCATAATATTCGTGTTTTAGAAGAGAAGAGCTTGCAGAGATATATCGATATTGATCGCCGCCTAAGTGCTGTTGATACCGATACGAGTGATTCACCTAAGAATCAGACCGAGACAGTATTTTTTTCCGATCAAAATTCGATTCCCGAGCAACCTGGAGAAGGAGAAGCTTATTTATCTGCCTACGGCTTAGTTAAGAATAAGAAATTTGAGCTTGCGATTACTGCATTCCAAAATTTCCTGAAGGAGTTCCCTGATGGTAAATTTGCTCCGAATGCTCATTTTTGGCTTGGAGAGCTTTATCTTGTTTTAGATCCAGCTGATCCTGAAGCATCTCGCCAGGCATTTATGTTACTAGTTAGCCAGTTTTCTCAGCATGTGAAAGTGCCGGATGCTCTCTACAAACTTGGGAAAATTCAGTTAATGAAAGGTAACCGAGAAAGATCAAAATATTATTTGAATAGAGTGATATCTGAGTACAGTGACTCTAATAAATCGGTGGTTAAGTTAGCTCAGGACTTTATTTATAAAAATAATTTATAGGTTTGCGATATTTTTCTTTGTTTTATCCCGATGACGAGGATTAGAAAATTCTCTTAATATTTAGTTTCTATTTTTTAACACTTAGCAGCTAGATTTTAAAAAGGTCTTGAGTTCTCATTTTAATTACGTACTATATCGAGCCTTTCTGAGCCCTACTCGATAATCATAGTAAAGTTTGAGGGCCGTTAGCTCAGTTGGTAGAGCAGTTGGCTTTTAACCAATTGGTCGCTGGTTCGAGCCCAGCACGGCCCACCATATTAAGGGCTAGCAGAGATATAATCTGCTAGCCCTTTTATTTAAAAAATTCATTATTTTTCTCCTTGCAAAGAAGTTAAGTAATGCTTTTCAAATACGTCAAACATAACATCGTGAGCCGGATCATTTACCCACTCATGTCCGCCACTCCAGCTACAAGAGATCACAAAAGACTTATTTTTACAATTTTTGTGTTCAGAGCACGTCCATCCATTTTTTCCATCATATGAGGTAGCATGAGGTGACGCGTCTATTTCGCAATTTTGTGCGGTTGCCCAAGCAGAAAAAGTTTCTGACGCAGATTCATAAATCATACCATCTTCGGATGCGCGATCTGTCCCATCGACCGTCCTATCGGACGGGCTCCAAACTTGAACAAAGCTCATTTTTGATAGTGGGGCTTTAGAAAAACCGTTTGCTGCGAAGCCGCTTTGTGGAGCAATTGCAGCAATGACATCCGACATTCGCCAGGCAAGAGACTGTACTGTTTGAGCTCCTTGGCTAAATCCAGTCAGGTAAACTCTATTTGAATCAACACGCCATTTCTCTATCGCAATTTCTATTAGCTTTCTAAAGAACCCTTCATCATCCGCACAACTACTACCCCAATTACATTGATCTTCATTCTGTGATTTTGGGCAATTGTTGTACACACCGTAATCATAAGACGACTCAATACAGGTAGGGCCATCTTTTCCGGCGCTATTTTGGGAGTCAATGTCGTTAAAAGATGTGATGTGAGGCTTTAGTAGACTCATGCTAGTCCCGTTTGGAAAAATGCCTACGTAGCCCCTTTCAGCTAAATCTTCAATAATATTAGCCGTTTTTTCCGCAAAATCTTTTCCATTCCCATAGTAGCCATGAAGGCCTATTAGTAATGGTCTAGATTTTGTCGATGTTGAAGGCGGAGAAAACACACTATAAGTTCTACGAATATTTTTGTGTATGAGTGCTTCTTGGAAGAGTTCGCTTTTAATACTTTGTGATTTCTTCCAATCCTGATTATGAGCGGTCAAATATGTCGGAATAAAAAAAACTATCAATATACCTATGTTTTTTTTGGATAAATTAATGTTTTTCATAATTAGACTTGTCAAATTACCAACATAGGAATGACTAAAATTTTAATCTTAGGTAGACATATAGAGTATATTGCTTGTTAGGCCGAAGAGTCATTTATTTAACTCAAAAGCGAGAGCTTGGTATTTAAATCACTATTCAATTCTTGTTGTACTGTAAAGTACCCTCCTGGCTTTTAAGGAATTTAATGACTTCAGACACTCACATTTCATCGAGCGAAATGTCACGAACGGCAATTCAAATAGCGATAGTTGGTATATTCCTTTTTGCAGCCTTAGATGCGGCTATGAAAGGCCTATCTTTAGAAATTGGCGTGTTCACTACCTTATTTTCGCGAGTTGTTATTGGAACACTCCTTTCAGCGGTATTATATTTTTTTAAATGGGAAGGCAAGCCGACGATTAAGTCTATAAAACTTCATGCTCTTAGAGCAATTCTTTCAGCATTGATTGCTCTAATGTTCTTTTGGGGCTTGGTTAGAGTGCCACTGGCACAGGGCATAGGCTTGACATTTATTGCTCCTTTGATCGCACTTTATCTGGCCGCAGTTCTTCTAAAGGAAAATATCACTGGCGCAGCTGTCAAGGGATCTGTGATTGCATTAGCCGGGGTCTTTGTTGTTATTGGTGGAAAATTTCATATAGGAACTGATTTGGAGTCGATACTTGGCACGGTTGCAATTTTATTAGCTGCCGCAGGATATGCCTATTATCTAATTATTCAACGGATGCAGGCGCTGGTTGCTAGTCCATTTGAGGTGGCGTTTTTTCAGAATTTTTTTGTCGCTATAGTTCTTCTTCCAGCAACACCAATATTTTTTACTATGCCGATGGATCGAGATATTTGGGGTGGTCTTTTTATAGCAGCGGTATTGGCAATTGGATCGGTATTATTAATGTCCGCCGCCTATAGGCGAGCTGAAACTCGTGAATTGGTCGTTATCGAATATACGGCATTTGTATGGGCCGTTTTATTTGGATGGTTGCTTTTTTCTGAGTCCGTTTCTATTGCGACATTTATTGGGACAGGCTGTATCATATTTGGTTGTGTTTTTTCTTCTGATCGTGTCAGGTTGCCCTGGAATAGATCTCTCTAGAAATCAAAGAAAAACGTCACCTCCATTAGGGCTTATGCATTGACCTCTAAAATGCCCCGCTGCATCGCTAGCTAAGAAAACATAAGAGCCCACAATATCGTCAACTTCAGCTAACTTCCCTCTAGGAATACCGGCTTGTATATCATTTAAAATATTCTCTGGCACATCCCCTAATATTGGAGTCATAGTTGCACCAGGAGCTACACAATTGGCACTAATATTACGATCTCCTATTTCTAGCGCTAGTGAGCGAGTAAAGGACAATATTGCACCTTTCGCTGCTGTATAGTGTGCAAACCCCGGCGCACCTTTATAGGCGAGTTGAGATGCTGTGTTTATAATTCTTCCACTATTTCTTTCATACATGTGATTTAGGACTGCTCGGGTACAGAAGAAAGTACCGTTAACGTGAATAGAAAATATATCATTCCAGTCGCTGGTGGGAATGTTTTCTACGGGTGCCGATCGTGCAATTCCTGCATTGTTGACCAAGATATCGAGCTGGCCAAATTCTCCAAGAACAAAATTAATCATGCTGGTGACTTCATCTTCTACACTGACGTTGGCGCAAGTAGTGACAGCACTAGGACCAATCTCTTCTGCCGCCTCGTTGGCACTGGCGGATTCGGCTGATGTTGGATAATTAATCACCACCTTGGCGCCGCATTCGGCAAATGCCTTAGCCACGCCTCTACCAATGCCTGAGCTGGCACCGGTAATAAGAGCTGTTTTACCTGACAAATCAGTTTTTAGTAGCGTCATCTGAATTTCCTTTCCACTCGCGTAGATCTTCGTCTAACTGAACACCAAAACTATTTAGTGCCATGCTTACGAGGTTATACTGCCCGACCGTAAACACCAAGTCCATCATTTGCTGAGTACTGTAATAAGCAGTGAGTCCACTCCAGGTAGCGGTGGTTATAAAAGCGTCAGAATAAAGTTCGTCGGTCGCTTTTAAAAGCAGGTTCTCTCGTTCAGTCCAGCAAGGATCATTTCCACCAGTCTTGATGGCTTCAATCTTTTTTGCACTTAGTCCTGCTTTAGCCGCGATAATTTCATGTTGACCCCATTCATAACCTGACTGGCACAACCATCCGATTCGCAAGATTAATATCTCTCTATCTATGGTGCTCAATGTGGATTTATTCAGAATATGATTTGCAAAAACCAGCCATCGCTTGGCTAGCTTTTCATGATGTGCGAGTGTAAGGAAGATATTTTGTACTTTGCCTCGCATTGTCTGCATTTTAAGCACGTCTCGCTGAGCTTTGGTCCATTCTTTTTCTTGTATTGGGTTAATTCGAGGGGATGATATACGCATCTTTGTGACTCGCTATTAATAAAGAAGCGACTATAAAATTTGGAGACATGTACTGTCGAGCATTAAACTACTCGACCTCGCTTAATTATTCAAAGGAGCATAATTTTGAAACTAGAAGGACTGACTGTGCTTGATTTGTCTCTTTTTCTTCCTGGACCAGCAGTATCACAAATGATGTCTGATCATGGCGCCCGCATTATAAAGATAGAAAATCCTGCCGCACCTGAACCGACTCGTTCGAGTGATTTTTTTCCATGGGTTCAGGGTGGAAGTACCGTGATGTTTAGAGCCACCCAAAGAGGAAAGGAAAGTTTGGCGCTAAATTTAAAGTCTGATGAGGGTCGAGATATTTTGCTGAAATTAGCGGCGGAAGCAGATGTTTTTATTGAATCGTTTAGACCTGGAGTGATGAAGAGATTGGGGATTGACTACGACGTAGTATCAAAAATAAATCCCAAGATCATCTATTGTTCATTATCCGCGTTCGGGCAAGATGGTCCTTGGAAAGATCGTCCTGCTCACGATACGGCTGCAGTAGCCGCTTCTGGTGTGCTTAGCGTGAGTCGCTCACCTTCAGATGAATCGGGGCCTGCGATTGTCGGTGTGGCGATGTCCGATATTCTTTCGTCGCACCTGGCTTTTGGAGGAATTATGATGGCGCTATATCGCCGTCAATTAACCGACCTTGGTGATTATATCGATATCAGCATGTTTGAATCTGTTTTGAATGCTTCACCTAATATTGTTGGGCCAGTATTTGCTGGAGGGCAGGCTCCGGATAGGTTGCAGGAGAGGACTCATGGCGGGAACGCGATGTTAAATATCTACGAGCTCAAAGATGGAACCTACCTTGCTTTGGCAGGTGGCGAAAGAAAATTTGTCAGTGAGCTATTTTCTGGCTTGGGAAGGCCAGATTTTATCGATTTGGTTACTGGACCGGCGGGGGATGGACATCGAGAGGCAATTGCATATCTCAGGGATATATTCTTGTCAAAAACCAGGGCTGAGTGGGAAGAATGGTTTGAAGGTCGAGATATTGGATGGATGCCTGTTATGGATTTAGCGGAAGCGTGGGACAGTAAGCAAGTTTGGGAGCGAGATATGCGAATAAAAGATGATCAAGGTAACGATCATATCGGGATTCCAATCAAATTTTTGAATGAACCAGGTAAAGTTCATTTTCACCTTCCAGAAGTGGGGCAACATACCGTCTCGATCCTTGATGAGCTTGGTTTTGATGAGCGCGAAGTAAAAGAATTGTCGAGTTCGGGGATAGTCGGTGTGAAATAGTCTGAGTTGATGTATTTGGGACAATTTTTAAGCAATGGATTAACCATAGATGTTGATTTTTACTTGCTTTGTGGGCTCATCTGAGTCATATATACACTCACAAAAATACTAAAAGATCCTAGGAGGGGGAAATGATTCATTTGAGGAAATCCGCTGCGCGGTTAACTATACTATCGCTTTTGCCAGTATCTCAGATGTTGTTGCCTAATTTAGTTCAGGCACAGCTTGAGGAAGTGGTTGTTACGGCTAGAGCTAGAGAAGAGTCGCTGCAAGATGTACCAGCCACAGTGACCGCGTTTACTGAAGGTCAAATTGACAACATGGGAGTACAGAGAGCCGAAGACTTCGTTTACATGACTCCCGGTGTAACTTTCGTTAATACTGTAGAGGTGGGCGATAGCCAGTTAAGTATCCGAGGCATTAATGGTGCGCGAGATGCGGAGACTAACTTTGCATTCATTGTGGATGGGATCTTGTATACAAACCCATCGGCATTTAATCGAGAATATCCTGATCTGTCACAGATAGAGATCCTCAAAGGGCCTCAGGGAGCGCTCTACGGCCGCTCTGCTGCTGCAGGTGCGGTGATTATGTCAACGAAAAAGCCAACTCAAGAAGCGGAAGCTATGATTAAGGTGAGTGCTGCAGAAGACAGTACAAACACTGTTATGGCTACTTTTGCTGGACCTATCACCGATAATCTAGCTGGCAGATTGACGATGGATTATCGCAAGACCGATGGATTTAAGCGAAATGTTTATCTTAATGATAATAACGTTAATGATTTTAAAGAAACTGGATTGAGTGCTCGCTTAGTCTGGGATCCCAGTGACACGTTATCTATTGATACCAAAATACGTGTTTCGAAAATAGATGCTGCGTCTATTGCCTTTAACGCGGCTTTCGAACTGCCATTCTATGTGGATCTTTTGTGCGGGTTTGGTACTCCTGGCTGTGAAGGTGCAGCGATAGACGTAAATGAGTTCGACTTTGTTTATTCGCCAAATGTTGATCCTGAAAATGAGCAAGAGACGACAGAAATTTCTATCAAGTTTGATAAGGAATTGGATGGGATGACGCTCACTGGATGGGCTCTTTATAGTGATCAAGAGCAGTATTTCTTGGCGGATGGTACTTCAGGTGCTTTCGGTTTTTATTTTGGTGAGCAGCACTGTGCAGATTCTACAAATGCGACCATAGGCGTACCTATGCAAGTCCCGACATTTAATTTTGGTTTTGCGCCTCCAGGATCACCTTTCTTGCCTCCTTATAGTCCAACGACTTGCGATGGATACCAGTATCAGGAGCGTAATCAGAAGGACTATAGTGTCCAGCTTCAATTGACCTCCTCCGGTGACCAACGTCTTCGTTGGCAGACAGGCCTTTATTATCTGAATATCGATAGAACCGTTGGTGTGGCGCAGTTGGAAGATGACGGTCGAGATCAATTACCTAGATCCTTTATTAATGACCTGACTGATGCGATGGTGCTGGATAATTTCACCACGGATGTAATGTCGGTCTTTGGTTCAATAAACTACGATCTTTCCGATCAAGTGGAACTCTCAGTCGCATTGCGCTATGACCGAGAAGATCGAGAGGTTGACAACTTGGTGCCGAGTCCAGCTGATGGTTTCTTCTCTACGAAGATTGACTACTGTGGACAGTTTTTTGCTGGTGGTTGTACGTTAAATGGACAACCCTTAGGGGGAACGCCTTGGAATCCGGCATTTATCGATCTTGATACTGGTGCAGTGAGTGCTAGCGTCCCCTCTCGAAGTGAAACCTGGGATGCTGTCTCACCTAAAATTAGTATCACCTATGATATGAGTGATAATACGACTTTATTTGCTAGTTGGGGTATGGGCTTTAAGACTGGTGGTTTCAATAATCTTGGAGGCACGGAAATCATTGAGCTATTTCTCGTGAATCCAAATGGACTTCCTATTGCTCCACCGGAAATTTATGAAGAAGAAACCTCTAGTGCTTTCGAGATTGGATTTCGAACCACTCTGGCGGATGGTCGCATAGCCTTAAATGGTGCAATTTACAATACAGAAGTCGATGACATGCAGTTTTTCGAGTTCTACGTGGGCCCATTCGGTCTCTTGCGAGTTGTAGAAGCGATCGATGAGGTATCCTTGCAAGGATTTGAGCTTGGAGCAACCATGCAGATTACAGACTCTTTGACTCTAGATCTTGGTTACAGCTCCATTGACGGTGAAATTGACAAAATGGCAGTTCGACCTCACGTGAAGGGAAATGAAGTACCGAACGCTCCAGAATTCACGGCGAATGCGGCTTTAACTTTTGAGCATGAGTTTGGTTCAGGTCTGGATCTCATGGCCAGACTGGAATATGCGTACCAAGGAGATACTTATTACCATGTTGTTCAAGGAGGGACCAATGCTAATCCTTCCACACAGGTGCCTGCGGTACTTTTTGGTGGTCTAGCCACGAGTTTTGCAAATACCAAAGTGGATGCCCAAGGCATTACCAACTTAAGAATAGGTGTAGGTGGTGAAAATTGGCGTGTGACAGCTTTTGCTAGAAACCTTACAGATGAGGAGTATATCGCCGAGGTGATTATGGCTCCAGAGTTTGGAGGAGCCTTTGTTCATCCGGCATGGGTTAGAAGTGCTGGCGTTGAACTAGAGTATCGTTTTTAAGCAAGAGATCTAAATTTGGAACAATAAAAAGCCGGGCTAAGCCCGGCTTTTTATTTTCTGTGCACTTATGCTGCTTTTGACTTCTTTCTTTTCTTAGGTAACTTTGATTTCTTTTTTGCAGTTTCATTCATCTTCATAGCCCAAGCCTGGAATTCTGGTTGGCGCGGTGCCGGAAACCCAGTTTCTTTGAGGCAACGAGATTTTATGCTTGGTATATCTCCCCCACGATCAAACATAGGAGGCTTACCTCTCTCTTTAGAGAGTTTAGCTCTCAACGTACTGGTGCGCTTTTCGTTAACAGATAGATCCTCATTTAGGACAACTCCGTAGCGTTTAGCTCCTTCTTTGCTTACTAGGCCTGCTTTGACATCAAATGCTACTCGTTCGGCAGGTCTTTCGAATGGATCTCCGCAGCCGCCTCCACCCCAGGTATTAAAGTGCAGAATATCCCCTGCCTTTACTTCAATACGATCGCACTTGGCTGGCAATTTTTCTATTGTTCCGTCGGTTCGGTGAAGCAATTTTTCTGAACGCCTTCCTGGTAGACCACCATTAACCCCCCAGGGGTAGGTCAGCCATCGGTCATCATGTATAGAAATTGATCCGGGCTCTAGAAAGCAATATCCCATTCTGATGCCATTTCCGCCTCTATGAAATCCAGGGCCGCCACTATCTGTAATGCTTTCGTAGGTTTCTATTCTCAAGGGGAAGTAGCTTTCTAAAAATTCATTTGGAACATTGGTAAAGCTTGGCCAAAGTGAATGTCCATCTGGTCCGTCTCCGGAAGGCTTACCGGGGATACCACCAAATAAAATTGAGTAGAGCTGATACCATTCGCCTTCTTTATCGTAGCCCGAGTACATAAAGTGTGGGCTATCGGAGAATCCTGCGCCTGCGAGAAAATCCGGGTCTCCTTGACCTAGTAAGCCGCCAAGCACGTCAAATATTCGTCCTAATAGATGGGTTCGACAAGATAGAGCTGCCGGTTCTCGCGGTTTCAAGATACTTCCCTCAGGAATACGGACCTCCATCAAGTCATAAAATCCGTCGTTAAACATAATCTGAGGATCAAACACCATGATCATGTAAACGCCGCAGAACATTTTAAACATCTCTTCATTTAACAAGAAATTAACAGAGCTTTGCGACTGCGGATCCGTGCCTTCAAAGTCAAAAATAACCTTGTCACCTTCTCGCCACATTGAGCACCTAAGAGTGTAGGGTCCCATGCCTATCCCATCATCACAGAGATAATCTTCAAAATATTGTTTTTTGGTGGGTACAGACTGTTTGATCAGCTTGCCCATCGCGCGTTTGTTTCTTTCAAGAAGTTCATCTAGAGCAGAGAAGAGCATGTCATCACCAAAGCGATCGGCTAATTCTATGACTCGCTTTTCAGCGGTTCTTACTGCAGCGACTAGGGCATTAAAGTCGCTGCGGTTCCAGGTTGGCATTCTACAATTATGTAAAACTAGTTCTAGAATATCTTCCTGAAGCTCGTCGTTTTTATAAATTTTCGTAGGAGGGATGCGGATTCCTTCCTCAAATATTTCTCTCGCGTCGGTCGGAAGACTTCCAGGGACTTTTCCGCCAACATCTGTCATATGGCCAAACATAGCTGCGTAGGCGATTAGACGTCCGTCCTTAAAGATAGGTCGAAGCAACAGCCAGTCATTGATGTGGCTAATTGCGCCTCGGCAGGAATAAGGATCAGTAGTTAGAAATAAATCTCCTTCTTCAATAGTCCCATCATAGGCTTCCTTGAAGCCGTAAATGAAACTACCAAACTGGCCGACGACCATTTTTCCTTCAAGATTCGCTATCATTGGAAATTCATCATGCTGTTCACGTATTCCCGGAGACATGGCTGTCCTAAAAAGAACAGTATCCATCTCATACCGCGCATTCATCATGGCGTTTTCGATAATATCTAGCGTAATCGGATCGATACCCAACCGCTTAAATTTCTTGTTGTTTGTCTGAACAATAGTTGCTGGCATGTAAATTGCTCCTTTTGAATTAGGCTGTCGGTGTGATCAAGATATTACCGTAGGTATCTACCTTACCTACGTGTCCCGACAAGATGACCGTAGTGGAATCCATTTCGAGAACTACAGCCGGTCCGTCCACCTGATTCCCGCTTTTTAGTTTTGATCGATCATAGAGAGTAGCGACTTGGTCTTTACCATCCATATAGACTTTTGATTTCCCGATTTGAGAGGTCTTTGATGGTGCACGCGAACCTTTAGCAACCTTCCCTGCACTAATATCAGCAGATTTGCCTTGCGCAACCGCTCTCAAATTAACAAGTTCTTTGTCTGCGTCCAGTGCAAATGTAAATAGCTGTTTGTGCATTTCATCAAAGGAATCTCCAATAACATCAAAACCCTTTTTACGTAGATTCTTAATATCGAAATTCACAGTGAGCAATAAGCCTTGGCCATGATATCGGATATCAGCTTCATAAGAGAGAGTCCGATCTTTTTTACTAACACCTTCTTTTTCAAGGGTTTTCTCTGCTTGATTAGCTAGTTGCCCATAAATTTTAGCCACTTCCGATACTGTGGTTTGGGAAAATGTACGAATAAAGGTTCGAGATGCTTCGTCTCTCACTCTAGTTGTAGCATCTCCATAGGCACAGAGTACACCAGGCCCTGGAGGAATTATTACGGGCCAGCTATTCATTAGTTTGCCTAATGCGTTGGCATGTAATGGCCCTGCTCCACCGAAACCGATTAAGGCGAAATCCC
>CAJXCR010000054.1 GCA_913051825.1 uncultured Halieaceae bacterium | reverse complement strand
CAAGCAAGTGCTTGCTGGCGAGCAAATGCAGCTCTGGTTTAATTTAATTTGCTGAAATTAAAAAGACAATGGATTTATAACGCCACGCGTTCATTTTTAAACTAAGCTGAGATTAAATTGAACTTTACGAAGGTTCTCTAGTCTAATTAATGTGATAGGGCCATAATCTGAGTTTTATCACACTGAGGCCTATTAGGCTTCGCCCTCCTGTGGATATATCTTTGCCGGCCTTGGCCGGCATTTTTTTTGGTTCAAGGCGAAATAACGGTGTTTGTTTTTTCTTGTATTAAATCTTTGGAAGCTTCCATAATTGACAAACTAATAGATTCGAGTGTCTGTGGACCGATCAATTTATCACGAAGCTTAAGTTTTTTATCGACTATCATAGTCGTGGGAAGTACGATCGGTCGACTAGTTTTCAGTGCTGAAGAGGGATCTGATGAGAGATTGGGGAAATTAATACCTAATTTTGATGATTCTATATCAAGTTCTTCACCACTCATTCCATCATAATTTACTCCAACAACTGTAATATCTTTTCTGGAATGATGTAGTTTATTTAGTTCGGGTATTTCTTTGATACAAGGTTTGCACCAACTTGCCCAATAATTTACCACCAACCACTCATTTCTGAAATCTGCCATTTCAATCGTAGTTTCAGGAAGCTCTTTTTTTGTGCAAGCGGTTAAAGAAAACAGCCAGGCAATTAGAAATAGGGCTATTGAATATTTCTTTCTCATTGGGATTTGCTAGCAGATTTCTGCAACGCATTCGTTATAGAATTGAGTAGTTTTAATAGAAATTAACACTATTTGCTCTGTTATAATTTTTTCATCTCTAATGATAGTTGCTGCGAGGTTCAAATGGAATTCGTAATATATCATAATCCACGCTGTTCAAAATCACGTCAAACTTTATCCTTGCTTGAATCAAAACGCGTTCAAACACGAGTGGAGCTTTATTTGGAAAATCCTCTAAGTGAGAGAAAAATTAAAATTCTTTTGGAGAAACTAGATATTCATGCGCGAGACCTGATTCGAAAAAACGAGGAGGAATTTAAAAAATCTGGTCTGACTTTGTCCTCGAATGAGCAGGCTCTAATAAGTGTTATGGCAAAAAATCCAAAAATTATAGAGCGACCAATTGTGGTGCGTGGTGATAGAGCGATTATAGGCAGACCGCCAGAAAACGTTCTGGAATTGATAGAAAATGAAGATTGATCCTTATATCTTGGTGCTTTTTTTTAGTGCTGGAGGGCATACAGAGAAAATGGCTTTCCAGGTTGCCCGAGGTATAGATTTAATTGATGGTGTTGAATCCCGTATTCGGACGGTGCCAAATATCAGAGATGGAGTAATTCAGAATGAATATTTGGAAGATGACGGTGCTTTGTTTTGCGACTTAGATGATCTTAAAGATTGTTCGGGATTGATTTTAGGAAGTCCGACCAGATTTGGTAACATGGCTGCTCCACTAAAATATTTTATTGATCAAACATCTAGTCTTTGGCTTAGTGGTGCTATGATCGGTAAGCCGGCTGGCATTTTTACTTCAACATCGAGCCTTCATGGTGGGCAAGAAACCACCCTTATTAGTATGATGCTTCCGCTCTTACATCATGGGATGCTAATTTGCGGGCTGCCTTATAGCGAACCTGAATTAATGAGAACAACTGGCGGAGGCACTCCGTATGGAGCTAGTCATTGGTCTGGCCATGATAGTGATACTGAGATCACTGAAGCTGAAAAAACCATGTGTCGTACATTGGGTAGTCGAGTTGCTGATCTTTCCTGCAAATTAGAGTGTTAACCCAAGGATTAATCTTACATTTCAGTATTTTTTATCTAACCTTCAAAGCTAGATAAAATATTTTCTAACTCATCAACTAAACGGCTGAATGTTTCTATGGTGTCATAGATTGGTTGCGAGGTGGTCATGTCAACACCAGCCTTCTTTAATAGTTCAATAGGATAATCGCTATTCCCAGATTTTAATAAGTCTAGAAAAGTTTTACGAGCCTCCTCTCCTCCTTTCAAAATATTCTTTGCAAGCGCAGTAGCTGCCGCAAAAGAGGTAGCATACTGATAAACATAAAAATTATCAGTTCTCAAAAAGTGTGGTATTCGACTCCATTCCGACGCATTTAAGGAATCGGCGTAGACTGCATTTCCATAATACTTGTCAAAAATACTCGCATAAAGATTGTTCAAACTATCCTTAGTCAGCGCTCCTCCACTTTCTACCAGTGCATGTGCTTGCATCTCGAAATCTGCAAAAGAGGTTTGTCGATAGAATCCGCCACGAAATTCATCTAAATAGCTTTGTAAAAGGTATGCTTTTTCTTTTGGAGAGTCGGCTTCGCTAAGCATTTTTTGCATCAAAATAGCTTCATTTGTCATTGAGGCAACTTCGGCGATAAAGGTTCGATAGTCACCATATACATAGGGCTGATTTTTTCGAGTTAGATAACTATGCAATGAATGACCGTATTCATGGGCTAAGGTTGAGACATCGCCGAGTGTCCCTTCATAATTCATTGATAGATAAGGTTTGGAGCTGTAAGTACCCCAGCTATAGGCGCCACTTCGTTTACCTTGGTTTTCAAAGGCATCTACCCATCCCTCATCAAAACCTTTCCAGTATAAAGCTAGATAATCATCTCCTAATGGAGCAAGAGCTTCAGCTACTAAGGTTTTTGCCTTTGTAAAAGAAATATTATTGGTTGAAGGTGAGATCATGGGTGCGTAGAGATCCCATATTTCTAAGCGGTCCACCTTCAACATTTTTCGTCTCAATTCAAGATAGCGTTGCAATGGTTCCGTGCCTTCTTGAACAGTTTGGACGAGATTGGTATACACTGCCTTTGGAATAGCGTTGCTGTAGGTGGCAGCCTGCAAAGCAGAATCGAAACCCCTTGCCTTTGCCAAAAAAACTTGGCTTTTAACATGCCCTTCGTAATTCGCTGCTAGGGTGTTACCAAGTTTTTCATATGCGATGAAAAGATTTTTCCAGGCAGATTCTCTTACTGAGCGAACTTCAGAACGAAGGTACGCGCCATAGCGAGCCTGAGTAAGCTGTACTTCCTCTTCCTCTTCGTCGCGTATTTTTGGCAGTTCGAGATCGGCATTGTCCAGAGCGGAGAAGACACCTTGAAAACGTCCTAATGGATCAGAAGCCATAGCTAAAAGTTTCTCTTCTGATTCTGAGAGCGTATAGGGGGTCATTCTCTTGAGCTCATTAAAAAAGTGACGATAGATTTCAAGCTCGCGGGTTTCAGATAGCATATGCTCTAATTTTTTGTCAGGAATAGCTAATATTTCTGGCGTGTAGAATGAGGTGGCCTCCTGATAATGCGCATAGAGAGTTTGTGCTTCAGAAAAACGTGCCGCATTATCGCCAATCCGAGTGTCTTCATTGGATTTCAATCCCGCATAGACGTATAGGTTTCCAACAAGTTGGCTAATAGATTCTCTGGCCTGAATCGCCGTCAGTAAATCTTCTCCGCTATTTTTAAGGCTCCCACGAAATTTCTCTAGACCAGAAATTCGTTCAGATGCGAGATCGAAATCTTTCTTCCATGACACTTTATTGGCATACATCGAGGATAGATCCCATTTGTATTCTTCAGAAATATCAGAACGTTCTCGAGCTTCTTTAGCTATCACGATTAGTGGGCAAAAGAGAGCCATAACAAAAAAAATAATATTGAATTTTATTAGTAGATTCATTGAAACTCGCTGTCTTATTTAGAGAAGTAAGAGATTAAATTTTTACTTGTAGAAACGCCTTTTTCCACATTTTTATAGATTATAACGCGGTTTATTAATGCCACTAGTTTAGATGTTCTGAAGTGATAGTTCATCTTGCTTGGAATGAATTTTCCACCAATTGTTAAGGTCGGCAAGTATAAGGTACAGGCAGGGGACCAATAAAAGTGTAATCACAGTGGCAAATATGATACCGAATGCGAGTGAAACCGCCATAGGGATTATTTCTTGAGCCTGGACACTTGTTTCCATGAGCATTGGTGCGAGTCCAAAGAAAGTAGTTAGTGATGTAAGTAAAATCGGCCTAAATCGCCTTGTTCCTCCGTCTAGTACTGCCGACTCCAAATCAGAATCAGCTCTTACTTTATTATTAATGTAATTCACCAAAATTAGACTATCATTAACCACTACACCGCTGAGGGCAATGATTCCCATTAAAGACATCATGCTCATGGGGTGACCCATGACCCAGTGACCAAAAATAGCACCAATGACGCCAAAAGGAATTACTCCCATAATGATGAGAGGCTGTAGATAAGATTTTGTGGGTATCGCTAGAAGTGCGTAGATAGCAAATAATGCCAATGCAAAACCATATCCCATGCTAGTAACTACTTTTTTTTCCTCGTCAGACATGCCGGAAACCCCCCAGGATAGACCGGGATATTTGGTCACCAATTCTGGAAGTACTCTAGTGGTGATGTCTGACATGATTCGGCCTGGCTCCACAATATCTTTGTTAGCCTCAGCTGTTATTTCTGCGGCTCGTTGATAATTGATGTGAGTCGCTTTGAGTGCACCCTGCTCTACGTCGATGCTCGCGACTGTATTAAATGGAACCTCATTTCCATCAGGCGTTCTGATATACATGCCGTCAAGGCTGGCTATTGTTTTTCTGTCTGCCTCTGGATAACGAACCATGACTTTAATCTCATCTATGCCTCTCTGTACTCTCTGAGCTTCTGCGCCATAAAAAGCATGCCGCACTTGATTTCCTAGGTCCATAAGGGTTAATCCCAGCGATTCAGCTTCTGGAAGGAGATTCAGGTGAAATTCATCTGAGCTATCACTGGCTCCATTTCTAATGTCATAAAGTCCTTCATAATGGCGTAGCGCCTCTTCTAAATCTGCTGAGGCTAAACTTAACTTATCCAAATCGTCATGCATTAAATCTAATGCAATGTCTGGTCCAAATTCGTTTGAAGGATCTGCTGCAGATATAGATAAGACCTCCACTCCATGGAGAAAACCAAGTTCTTTACGGAAATTACGTTCGATTTCACGAGTTGATATCGCTCTTTTATCTTCTTTGGTTAATTCAATCATCATAACGCCGTTTATTCTGTCCCAACCATAGGTAGCGAAATGTTCTACTAGGCCGTTTCCGTCTCCTGTATCTTCAACATAAGTTTCTTCTACGCGAGTCAGAGCAGCCCTCACTAGTTCCATAGACTTAATGGTTTCTTGGATAGGAGCTCCTTCTCTCATTCGAAGTTCTACCTGAAGAAACTCTCCCGGGACATCTGGGGCAATCACCGTGCGAACTATTCCTCCGGTAAGCAGACCAAAACAAAGAATCAGAATAGAGATAAAAAAGGTCAATGTTGCATATCGATTTTTAATACAATGGGTAACTGTTGGTTGATAGACTTGTTCTACAAATCTCCGAAGCTTTGCATTCATACCTTCCTGAATTCTGTCAATTTCTAGCAGGATTTTGTTTTGGGTGGGTTTGCTGTGCGCTAGATGGGCTGGTAGGATCCATTTGGATTCAATAAGTGAAAAACACAAACACAAAATTACCACCTGCCCACAAGCTTCTGGAAATGCAGCAAAAACACCATCTATAAACAAAGTGGGCATAAAGGCAGCGATTGTTGTCAAAACCCCGAAAGTAGCCGGAACTGCTACTTCATGTACACCAGTTATGACGCTTGAAATTCCGGGTCCAGTTTTTTCTTGCTGGGCATAAGCGCTTTCTCCAATAATAATTGCATCATCGACAACGATTCCTAGGACAAGAATAAAACCAAATAAACTTATCATGTTTAGACTTGCGTCAACATATGGTGTATTCAAGATTGCCATGGCACCAAAAAAACAAACAGGGATGCCTACCATTACCCAGAATGCAAGTTTAATCTCAAGAAATAGCGCGAGGGTTATGAAAACCAACAGAGCTCCCATAGCGAGATTCCGAAGCATCATTCGCAATCTATCTTTTAGATAGTAGGTGCTGTCACCCCATACTGTTAGTTTGACCCCTTCAGGCAGAGTAGTAATTTTTTGTTCGATATAGGATTTAGCGACATTGGCGGTCTCAACAATATCCTGTGTACCCATTGCATACACATCTATGTTTAACCCATAGCTTCCATCAAAAGAAGCAAAGCCTGACCCATCGACAAAACCGTCGTTAACCGTAGCAATGTCGCCCAAAAGTAGTCGAGTTCCATCCGGAAAAGTTTTAAGAACAATTGATTCAAAATCTTGCTGCACATATGCTTGCCCAATTGTCCGTAATGTAATGTCTCCATTGCGAGTTTGTAGTGAACCAGCGGGGAGATCTAACGATGATTTTGAAATCGTTTCAGCCACTTTTCCTAGGCTAAGGTGATACTCTCTGAGTAAGGTTTCTGAGATTTGAATTGCGATTTCGTAGTCGCGTGCGCCAAAAATTTTTGCAGCTGATATCTCTGGAAAAGACAGCATTTCCCGGCGAACTTCTTCTGCCAAAGCTTTCATGCCACGTTCATCTAGAGCGCCTGATACGGCAATCGATAGAGCTGGAAATTGCAGTTCTGGTATTGCTACAATTGGTTTTTCAGCAGCATCCGGAAAAGTTTGTATGGCATTAACACGATTTTCCACATCAGACATCAATTTAGATAAATCTACCCCATCTTGGGGCTGGACGATAACTTGAGCTCGTGATTCAAACGCGTCGGATTCGACACGTTTAATTCCGTCCACATCGTTTATAGCATCTTCTATTCTATATACTAAACCTTTTTCGACTTCCTCTGGGGGCGCGCCTGGATAAAACATCTCGATGAAGAGAGCTTCAATATCAAACGCTGGAAACATAGCGCGTTGTATTTTTAAAGCGGAAGCGAGCCCAACGCATAGGATCACAGCCATTAAAAGATTAGCCGCGACTGGATTTTTAGCAAACCAAGCTATTATTCCGTCTTTCTGACTAACCGACATTAATCTCAAACACCTGCTAGCACTCGATCTTTTTTATCCGATGTTGGTTCATCTAATGGTTCCGATGGTTGTTTTGGCAAAATCCCATCTTTATGTAATTCAGTGGTTTTTATTTCTGATACAATTTTCACTTCCGCACCAACTATCTCTCCGCCTAGTGCCGTGAGAGAAATTTTTTCACCTTCATTGATTCCATTAGAAACAAAGGCTAAATCACCTCCAGTTCGAAGGAGAGTGACTTTGCGGGATCTTAGCTTGTTCTTTTCGTCAACAATAAGTACTTCATTTCCAGTACGGAGAATATGTTTTGGCAGTACTATCAAGTTTTCAATTGCTTTACCGAGGATATTTGCATTAACAAATGTCCCAATCCTAAGGGGATCGTTCTTTTCCGATTTAAGTGCATAAGGATCCTCAATATAGGCTACAGCAAATAGTGTCCTTGAGCGCTCATCAAATACGCCTTCAGTACGATTTAGAGTGGCTGTCCAATGACGAATTTCTCCACTTGTGTCGGTGTAAAGATCGATGATTTCGCCATTTTCCCCACCAATTTTAGGAAGATCAATATAAGATAATTTTCCTTGAGGGATAGGTAGTCTAATCTTTGCAACTTCAATAGAAACGAGCTCTGCAACATCGATTCCTGGACTAACGAATTGTCCGATGTCTGCTAATCTTGCTTTGACCAGAGAGTCATAAGGGGCACGCATGGTGGTTCTATCTAGATTGTCACGCGCTGTTTTTAAATCCGCTTCAGCTGCACGCAATTGTGCTTCAGCGAGTTCAAGTTGAGGTTTTCGTAAATACAAATCGCTGGCTTCTTTACTGCGCTGACTACCTTTAGGAATTTTTAACCATTCCTCATGGGCCACCTTTGATCGCCCTTTTTCCTGAATGAGAATACTCTCTGCAGATTCTACAGCCGCTTGAGCTTTAATTATGTTGGTTTCGTAATCCCTAGGATCGATTCGCAAAATAACTTCATTTCTTTTGATAAAGCCACCAACTTCAAAGTTGTTGGCTAGTTCCACTATCTTGCCTTTCACCTCTGCCTGGAGCTGAGTTTGATGCACGGCAGACACATTTCCTTGAGCTTGTATTGGAATACGGATGGTCTCTTTCTCCGCAATCGCTACGTCCACAGTTATCGGGTTATATACTGGTTCGGATAGCTCAGTGGAGGGTCGCAGCCAATACAAAAGAGAGCTTACTGTTAGGGAAGACCCTAGCAAAATCGCCGAAAAAATTAGTTGTTTAGATATTTTCTGCATGCAAATTTCGAAGAGCCTCTCTTTTAACCGTGCTATATACCATAGACTAGTGATTCTTCGCAGTGAATTAATGGTGAATAGGCTTTAAAACAAGTATTTGTACGCATCTTGCTCTTAGATGGGTCACCAAATTGGTGAGATTTAAATATTGTTGTTATCGTTCTGGAGAGCAGTGCGGCCATAACGCATATAAAAGTGTTATATTATTTTTTTGTATTTGCATGGGAATTTTTATTGGATGAGTCTATTTACTGTAGATAATCTCTCAGACCTTCTTGGCAGTGTAGGTCAAGAACTTGGGCCATCTGACTGGATGCTCGTTGATCAGGTGCGAATAAATCTGTTCGCTGAGGCAACGGGAGATCATCAATGGATTCATGTCAATGCAGAAAAAGCGGCTGAAGGTCCTTTCGGTGGCACGATCGCCCACGGTTATCTAACATTGTCGCTGGCGAATTTTTTTCTTCCTCAACTTCTTCGTGTAGAAAATATATCGATGGGGGTGAACTATGGATGTAATAAGGTCCGTTTCCCTGCACCATTACCAGTAGATAGTCGGATCAGAGGAAGTGGCGAGATTATTTGTGCGGAGGAAGTTAAAGGAGGAGTTCAGGTGGTTGTAAGAGTTTCTATTGAGATAGAAGAGGGGGCTCGTCCAGCGTGTGTCGTTGATACTGTTAGTCGCTTCTATCCCTAATAATCGGTAGCTTACGGATGATAGAGATTAGCAATACGATTGCACCATTGAGACTCGCCGCTACTGTTATATTGATTAGAGACGGTAATGCGGGCTTGGAAGTTTTGCTTTTGCAACGGAATAAGGCAATAAGGCATATGGGAGGGATATGGGTCTTTCCCGGTGGAAAAGTCGAAGCTTCCGATCAGGAAGATATTAGTAATATTTTACAGATCTCTAGAAAAACTGCTGTTAGAGAGACTTCAGAGGAAATAAGAATCAAGCTGTTGCCAAAGGATTTGGTCCCATTTTCACATTGGACAACTCCAGAGGGGGTGAAGAAAAGGTTCTCGACTTGGTTTTTTGTAGCACATGTTGATTCTGGGAGTGAAGTTTTGGTCGACGGCGGTGAGATAACTGACTATCGATGGATAAAGGCCAACACCCCTATTTCAGAATTAAATGGTGAATCAGGTCCAATTCGGCTAGCGCCACCAACTTTCATAAGTTTGTTAGAACTGAGTAAATTTTCCAATAGCTACTCTCTTTTAGAGGCGCTTCACGCTCGTGAACCAATATTTTTTGAACCGAAAATGATTTCCATTGAGGATGGACTTTGCTTCTTATATAGAGAGGATGTCGCCTATAAACATCTTGAAATAAATGTTGCTGGTGTGCGTCATAGGACTTATATGCGCAAAAACGTTTTGGAATATATCCACGAATTTTGAGATCCAATTTCAGGGAGATCTTTTTTAGTATGATCCATAAAAAATATTACTCAGTACTCTACGTGCCTGGGGTTAATGAAAGAGCGATGAAGAAAGCCAGCAGTTTTCCTAGTGACGCCATCATCTTCGATCTTGAGGATTCAGTTTCTCCTGAACAAAAGGATCGAGCACGAACTTTAGTTCGCAAAAGCTTGTCCGAGTGTGACTATGGAGAACGTTCAGTTGTCGTTAGAATTAATCGTTTAGATACTGAGTGGGGTGAAGACGATATTAAAAGTATGGTTGGTGCAAATATAGATGCTCTTTGTGTCCCAAAAGTTGAGTCTGCGAAGGAATTAGAATTTATTCGTTCTGCATTGGAGATTCAGTTTAAATTAAAAATGCCAATTTGGGCGATGATAGAAACTCCAAAAGGCGTGCTTGATATCGTTGATATCACCTCTGTGCGAGGATTGGAGGCCATTGTAATGGGTACGACAGATCTTTCCCATGAGCTGGGTTTGAAGAATCGATCAGGAGGCAAGCGATCTGGTTTACATTTCTCTTTATCGCAATGTGTTTTGGCAGCAAAGTCAGTTGGGATCAAGATATTCGACGGTGTTTGTTTGGACCTTACTGATATAGAGGGTTTTAAAGCTCAATGTGAGGAAGCTAAAGAGTTGGGGTTTGATGGTAAGACGCTGATTCATCCATCTCAGGTTGAGATTGCGAACGACCTATTTGGTCCATCGTTAGAAGATATTGAAAGGGCTCGTAGAATTATTTTAGCTTGGGAAGAGGCCACGGCCATGGGTAAGGCTGTGGCTGTGGTCGATGACCAGCTTATCGAATCGATGCATGTGGAGGAAGCAAAGCAGTTAGTTGAATTGCATTCCTAAGTAGCGACAATAACCGTGCTGCCATGCCCAAAAAGTCCCTGATTCGCAGTGATTCCAACCTTTGGATTTTCTATCTGGCGTTCTCCAGCTTGTCCTCTAAGTTGTGTTGCAAGCTCGCAAATTTGTGCAAGTGCTTGAGCTGGTACTGCTTCTCCGAAGCTTGCTAGTCCTCCAGACGCGTTTATAGGAATCTTGCCACCAATGCTGGTTTCACCTGCTCTCAATAAACTGGCCGCTTCACCTCTTGAAGCTAGGCCTAGATCTTCCATCCAATCCAATTCTAACGCGGTCGAAAGATCATAGACTTCAGCAAAGTCAACGTCTTTGGGCTCTATCCCTGCTTCTTCATATGCTTTTTTAGGCAGGTTTTCTCGAAACGATTGATGCTCTATTCCTTGCGCAGCAGCTGAATCAGTTGCGATATCAGGCATTTCGACAATGCCGCTTGCAAACACAGGTGTGGTAGTAGAAATGGCAACCACTCGAGGAGCATCACTTTTCCCAATTTTTTTTGCGTATTCTAAACTACATACAATCAATGCAGCCGCTCCGTCGCTGGTAGCACAAATATCCATTAATCTAAGAGGGTCAGCGACGACGGTTGATCCTGCAACTTCCTCCAAAGTAAAGCATTTTTTGTAGCGAGAGAAAGGGTTTTTGCTTCCAGCTTTAGCATTTTTTACTTTTACCGCTGCAAAATCGTCCAACGTGTCTCCATAAAGATCCATTCGCCTGCGTGCATATAGCGCGAAATAAGTAGGATTAGTAATTCCTAGGTAAAACCTAACCCAATCGGGATCTTCTGGTCGGTATCCTCCCGCAGGTGCAAGAAAGCCTTTTGGTGTTGTGTCGGCACCGATAACAAGGGCAACTTCGCATGCTCCCGAAAGAATTTTATTTCTTGCTGCGGCAAGAGCTTGGGAGCCGGAAGCACATGCTGCATAAGAGGTATTTACTTCAGCTCCTTGCCAACCCAATGCTTGAGCAAATGTTGCCCCAGCAACATAGCCGGGGTATCCGCATCGTATTGTGGCTCCACCGGACACAAAACGAATATCTTTCCACGGTATACCGGCGTCTTGCAGAGCTATCCGCGCAGCCGCAACTCCGTACTCGGTGAAGTGCTTGCCCCACTTTCCCCATGGATGCATGCCCACACCAATAATTGCCACCTCATTTTTCATAAGAGAGATTCCTAATAAATTACTATATTTTTTTTGGGTGCCATTTCCAAATCATCTTAATTTCATCCTCGGTCTCATGCAGTGGCTCAATTATCATGTCCACTTGCATTCCTACCGCCAAGGAATCAACGTCTATTCCCTTGGCTACCTGACCAAGTATGATCAATTTTTCTAGCTCGAGTTCAACCGCTGCAATAGCGAATGGTTCGAAGGGGTCGCCAGCGATATAAGGAGCTGGTGGTTGATAGCAAGCGTTAGTGTAGCTCCAGATCCGACCTTCTCGGCTCAGCGGTATTTCTACAAACTTAGTGCTCGAGCAATTTGGATTTTTGCACTCGCGTTCGTTTTTTGGAAAAAAGTAAGTCAGGCATTCTTCACACTGACTGCCAAGTAATTGAGGGTTGTCACCAATTGTATGCCATCCATCGAGGGCAGGCGAGATGAGTTTTTCTGGCATAAAATGCGCTCCTTTATTTAATGCAGATTACTATTACGCCTAGTAATTGATCAAGCAAACATCACTCAAAATTCTCTTCTGATTGGACTATATTAGAGTTAGAGCTTATAAAGCTAATTGATTTAATTCTAAAAAGGTATTAAGTAATGTCAAAGTTCGCCATCACTGGGGGTGCGAGAGGTATAGGCTTAGCATTGCGCGATTTACTCATATCGGAAGGACATGATGTTTTGACGATAGATTTATCAGAAGGAGATGTTAGCGCTGACTTATCCAACAGTATTGGTCGAAAGAAGGCAATCGATGCGATAAAAAAGTGGGCGCCTGAAGGTTTAAAGGGATATATACCTTGTGCGGGACTGCCGCCGGTCGCAACACCCATTGAAAAAATACCAAGTGTTAATTTTTTTTCTGCTATAGAGACAGTTGAAAGTTTGCAAGCTCTTTTGTCGATGGATGCGGGTTCAGCGCTATTGGTTGCCTCAAATTCTGCGCCAATGCTTCCCCATGATCATCCCTTTGTTGTCGGATGTCTTGCTGGTGATGAAGAAAAATCTATCGCCCAAATAAAGTCTATAGGTGATGGTCACATTGCGTATGTGGGGTCGAAGCGCGCGTTAGCGATGTGGATGCGTCGAAATGTAGTTTATTATGCAAAGTTGGGTATCAGGTTAAATGCTATTGCGCCAGGGATTACTCAAACTGATTTGACTAAACAAGTGTACGATGATCCTAAATTAGGTCAAGCGATGAAAGATTTTGAGAAGAGCGTTCCATCAGGTGGTGCAGCTACGCCGGATAAGATTGCCTCAGCGATGAACTTTATGTTGGGAGAATCGGCCCGGTTTATTTATGGGGCAGTGTTTTTTGTAGATGGTGGTTCTGACGCGATGCTTCGCCCAGAACACTTTTGATTTAAAGTATCAAAAGTTTAGAATTCTTCCAATTATTTAGTTGAACGGGAGTGGATCACGCAAAGGAGAAATTGAATTAAAAGCTTTTTCATAGATTTTTGCTACGGAGGTTAAGTTATTTACCTCTCTTCGACGTGATATCATGGTGACCGGAAATAGGAAGTTATTGGATCTCTTGTATCTAAGGGCTCTACTTCGACCGACATGGTCCTTGTATATAACCCAATGCATGTCTAATTCGTTGGCCAATAAGTCGCCCAAGACAAATCCCATTGCTTGGAGTTCTGGAGTCATATTGTTCTTAATTTTTTTAGAGTCTAGCAGGAGCTGTAAAAGTTCTATATCGTGATCTACGTCGCCGTTAAAACTCTGTCCCATTGATCGTGCAAATTCATCAACTAATGATTTTTGTGCTTCCATATATTTTTTGTCCAAAGAATTTAGCCCACTAACTAAATTAAGTTCAGAGGAGCTAGTTTTTTGGTTCAATGCTATTGATTGCACCAGGATTATGCAGATTAACAAGTAAAAAGAAGTGCATTTAGAAAAGCCTGACCGACGATTAGTCATAATTGCTCTCTGTTTTAGCCTTGGTGATGTTATTATAGCTGAGATTTTTAATTATTTTGTCAGTGAGGCGTTGAAGCGGTGATTATTACCGGCAGTATCGTGGCGTTAGTTACGCCCATGAAAGAGGATGGAACGATAGACGAAGCCTCACTTGAACGGCTTGTTGAATGGCATGTAGATTCCGGTACAGCAGCTATCGTAGCTGTTGGTACTACTGGTGAAAGCGCAACACTGAATGTAGATGAGCATTGTCAAACTATCGAGAGAGTCGTTTCTTATTCTTCAGGAAGAATTCCTGTTATTGCTGGTACTGGGGCAAATGCGACCGCCGAAGCAATAGAGCTTACTCGGGCGGCAAGTAAAGTTGGTGCAACCGCATGTTTACTAGTCACTCCTTACTACAATCGACCTACTCAGAGAGGCCTTTATGCACACTTCGAGTCGGTTGCAAATGCGGTGGATTGCCCACAAATTCTCTATAATGTGCCTTCTAGGACCGCTGTTGATATGAGTAATGATATTGTTTTGGAGTTGGCTTCAATAGATAATATCGTTGGTATCA
>CAJXCR010000053.1 GCA_913051825.1 uncultured Halieaceae bacterium | reverse complement strand
GCTTCGTGTTGTAATACACCGTACCTTAATAAAATTTTGTCAACATCCTTAGGCTCTATGCAAGCCCAAACAGTGGAATCTGGAGCAGCAACAATCAATAAATTAGGATAAAGACAAGTAACCACCTCGCGATCACAATACGGCTGGGGGACTTTTCTACCTTTTGGCTGTTGCCTAAATTTTTCTTTGTAATAAACATAGTGCCGATTAAAACCAAAGCCTGGCTCACCAACTTCTAACAGTTTCGTTGGAGTATATGGCTCAAGGGTATCGGGATGAACACGAAAAAGATGGTAACTTTCAGTAAAGTTTTCAACCATCATTTTCCAGTTCGTGGAAATTTCCACCTCATTGGAATAAACGTCAAATTGTCGGTCGAGCTGATAGTGAGTCAAATCAGATTCCAGACCAGACGCTAAGCTGGCTATATCTTTTACTGGAGACCCAAGATGAACAAATACAAAACCATACCACTCTTGAATCGAGTAACTGGGTAAATTGCATCCTGAATCATTTGGTATATCCATAAACGGAGCTGCAATCAAAGTTCCATCAAGATTATATGTCCAAGCATGATACGGACAAATAATACGTGAAACATTTCCACAACCCTCTACTAACAATGCGTGGCGGTGCCTGCAAACATTAGACATTGCTCTTAGTTTATTTGCACCATCTTTCAATAGGATTAGTGGTTGATCTGAAACAATTCTTGTAATGTAGTCACCAGAAGCCTGTAATTCACTTGATCTTCCAACGCATACCCAGCCCTGACGAAAAATACGATCTTTTTCTAAGGAAAACAGGTCACGGTCATAATAAGATCTCGGTGGCATTGAGATTCCGCGGGGAAATCCATTATCACGCCAATCGATGAGCTCACAGATGACTTCTCTTTCACTCATAATTTAATAGATATCTATCATCTATTTTCTAAGGCGAAGCTATATTAAAGAAAAATTATAGAGAAGATAAATATCAAATTACATTCCTAATAGCAGCTCGATTTTTACCTATCTTTTCTCCTACTGCTTCTAATGCTTTTCTTCTATTTCGAATAGAAGTTTTATTTTTAATTGATTGAGCAGCATTACGTTCTGATCTTTCACGCATTTTCTTTATTCGCGAACTATTTTTGGAAGAAAGCTTTTTTAGTTCCGTTAATTTTTCAGCATTTTCCTTTTGCAGTTTCCGATTTTCGGAATGCGTCGATTTCTGCGGAGACTTTGCTCCTGCTAAAAGTGATTGGTTGGTTTTTATTTCCCCATTATTAAAATCCATAATGCCTTTATTGATTTCCATGATTTTTCGGTTTATATCAATTAGCATTTCATTTACTTGAACAAGATCATCGTTAACCTCGAGCACTGAAGAATTTAAACGACTTCGATGTTCCAAATGCGAAAGAGACGCTCGTAACATCTTAGCATCTACATACTCTGCCTCTACTTCAGTAGTAACCTCCACACCACTCAATAGAGCTCTGCGAATCTCAAAAATTTCTTCAGTATGGTCATTTGTTAACTGACGATTACCCATAAATGCAGCCGTATAGTTTGAAAGAATCATCTGCCTATTTTCATCTATTGTTGCTCGCGCTTGACAGACCGCCAATTTATTTTCTGATACCGTGTCATATATATCGAACATATCTCTTAGAGCATTTATCGCAATATCTGTTTCGTAGTTATCTTTAGCTTTTTTAGCTGGCATGATCCCTCCTTGTATTTTCTTTCCTTATGTTGAATATATACTAATTAGCCAGAGTATAAATACACAAGCTTAAAATGGCGAATTACAAATAGAAAAAGGAAGTATTTAACTTCCTTTTTCGTGTCTCGATTCCTATAAAGCGGAGCGCAATGCTTGATTTGATATATTTCTTGCATTAATAGGTATTTTTCTTGGCTTCATTGCATCAGGAATTTCTCTTTCCAGAGTAACGTGCAGCAGACCATTCTCCAAAGAGGCATTAATCACCTTAATGTATTTATCTAACTTGAATTGGCGACGAAAATCACGTTCTGCTATACCGCGATAAAGATAGTTTTTCTCTTCCTCACTAAAACTTTTCTGGGTACTAATAATGAGGACATCATTTTCAGCAGTTATATCTATTTCATCTTCACTAAAACCAGCCACTGCCATTGTTATTTTGTAACTATTTTCATCCACTCTCTGAATATTATATGGCGGATAACTCTGCTGGTTTCTTTTTGCTGCTGCATCTGTATCAAATAAAGATGCCACATTATCGAAACCGATGGTAGATCTATGCAGTGGCGCGAAATCTAATTTAGTCATAATCATATCCTCTTAAAGAGCAATAAATGGATTTGCCTACATATAATGTCAGGCCCAATATGGTTTTACAGTGGATCTCTAGCGAGCATCCACATAAAATAGATGGGGTTACATTTTTAGAAATCAATACCAAACTATCTGAGAGAAATTAAAATATCTTGTCTCAGCAAACCGAATTACTTAGGAAAAATGGGTGAAATTTAATTTTATCTCAAAAGTGACAGCTTTTTCTTTATTGCTTATTTTAACAAAACCTACTTTTACCATGGCGACCTTTGAAACAACCTCCATCCACAAAAAGCCAACAAACAGGCTTGTTTATAATAATAAATGGATAGAGAAGAATAGATCTAATGTACAGAAAAATGAAGATTACTGGGTGATCCCTGGTTCACTTTGCAAATCAACAAGCTCAAGTTCTATGGACGTTATATCATCTTCAGAAGTCGGTCTTTCAAATAACAATGACTCAGTTGCTTCAATCATTTGTCCTATCATCTCAAGCAAAGTTAAATCTAATATCGACAAGGCTCAGAATACTTTACGGATAAAAATACTCTTTATTAATAATTTGGAGAGAGAACAAACAATCACTTGCACGCTAATAGAAACTCTTTTTTCTTCAATCACATCGGGTTTTACAAAGCGCATCAGTATGACTGGATTAGAGAGTAAATATATAGACTGGCAATCAATCTCTAGAACAAGTGAAAATACTAGCCTCAACGTACAATGCGATCTGCCAGGAAATGTTGATCTAAATTCAATAACAGTCTCTTATCCTGAGAAAATAACTTACGACTTCACTACAGTTGATCGTAGATTCCAGGAGTTTTTGAATAATTCTGATGACACCCAAGGTGTCTCTTATACAATAGTAGATGCAGAACTCGGTACTGTTCACGAAGCCGCCTTTGGCGATCATGACATTGATCTGATCGCTATGCTTGCATCCACCAGCAAAGTACCAACCTCCATGTTGTTAGTGGCAATAGACGAAGATCCATCTATAAACTTTAGCATCTCAAAAGAAATCGAAAATTATATTCCGTGGGAAGGCGTATACGGAAACCGCACAACGATCCAACTGCTTAGTAATACTTCTGGGATACCAGGTTTAGAGTCTTTAGACGACTATGATCTACATCTTTGTCAATTCCAACCGTTTGGTACTCTCGAGGAATGTGGAAAACTTATATATCAAAATGAGGTGAAAGGCACCTTGCCAGCTGGAAGCATATACGACTATGGAGGATCGCAATGGCAGCTTGCAGGTTTCGTTGCTGAACAAGTTACCGGTAAATCCTGGAAACAAATTGTTGAACATTACTTAGTGGAACCATGTGCACTGGAAGTCTTTGAATTTGGCAACATGTGGAGCTCACTTGGGGCTTGGGATGGAACGCCGAACAGCCTGCGAGGACAGAGCAATCCGCATATAGGAGGTGGTGCAATTTCTAATATGCGAGACTATGCGAAAATCCTTATGGCACATCTTAGGGGTGGATGGTGTGGCGGTAACAGAATTTTATCTATTGACGGAGTTGAGAAATTACAAATTAATAGAGCTGAGGAGTTCCGAAGAAATTATGGGATGGGTTGGAGGATTTCATATAGTACCGATAAAAGACCTTACCTTTACTGGGATCCTGGTGCCTTTGGAGCTGTCGCGTGGATTGATACCTTAAGGGGAATCGGTGGTTACATGGCTATCGATGACTATGATTCAAGTTCTTCTTCTGCGGCCATTAACTTGCTTATTTTTGAGGTAATACCGCTCATTGAATCAGCTGTTGACGCGGCTCGAGGAAAATCACCCTAAGGTATTTCACGCAAGTTAATATCAGAAACTTGCTCATTTAGGGTAAGCAAATCCCACAACCATCCAAAACCGAGCAACCCAATCGTGAAAAGATACAAGATGCCGGTAAACCATTTACCAATGTACATCCGATGGACTCCAAAAATACCTAAAAAGGTAAGAAAGATCCAAGCAACACTATGGTTTATTCGACCCTCCATATAGCGCCTATCGGCTTCTTGATCCATTCCTGGCATTAGAAATAAATCTATTATCCAGCCAACAAAAAAAAGCCCAAAGGTAAAAAACCAGATTACTGCTGATATTCTCTTCCCATAATAGAACCTATGAGATCCAAGAAATCCAAATATCCAAAGTAAGTAACCCATAATCAAGGAATGGGAGTTTCTCTGTAACTCCATGAATTTTCGCTTCTGTTTTTACCACGTCTCCAGCATTTGTCGCTAGAGTTGAATCTCTTATCGAGAATCTGCCGACGTTTCCCTACATTATGATGAGAATCAAGGAGAAGTAGGGAGATCTGCTAACGCGTCAGTGATAAGCGTAGAGCTAGAATCAGTAGTAGAATCCGTCAAGAGTGTAGAAACACCGGTGTTAGGAGGCAACAAACAAGCAATATTAAAAATACTACCCTCCGGATCACGGGCTTTCCAATTCATATAGCTTATTCCTACCTGATTTCCAGGGGCCAAAGTTCTTTCCTCGACCTTAGATCTCTTTACAACGCCTCCGGAATATTCTCTCATAATGCACTTTATATCTTCATCTTCAGTGTTAGCTTCACCGCAGGCGCTGCTTCCACATGAGAACGGCACTATACCTGCAGAAAAATGGGTCTGGTTTTCACCTGTAGCACCACTATATGACTTTCTTAACAAAGGACACATAATCCATAGGCTACGAGTATCTTTATTTATAATTCCCAGCTCTGTCCAGTTCATTGCTTTAGCTTGGGCAGGATTAATTGCGGCGCATGAAGATCCAGGAACATTGTACATATCTCCAAGAGAAGTGCCGGACACCAAAATCAGAAAGAGAAAAGCTCCAAGCCTAAAATTTACTAGTTTCATAACATTTGTCTCCATCGCAGCACTGCCAATGCGTTAGTAATAGTCATAGTCTACATCCATCTCAACAGAAATCAAAAAATATTTCCGGATTTTTCCAGAAAACTTAATAGACTAATTTTAGTAAGAAAAACCCGAAAAAATGCTCTAATTGAGAACATTGTGATCTCAAGCCAAAAGGAATAAAACTTTTCTAACGAGAAAATCCAACCCAATTATCCCCAAAAGAAAAAGCTATCAAGCGACTAAGCTCAGAGAAATTTCTTCCAGAATCCTTTTGGAGATCATTAAAGAAGTTTTGGGCAGCATATAGGGCTCTTTTTGAGCTTATTCCAGAATCAATAATTCCGTTTAATCTGAGGAAATCTTCTACATCTTTAGTCAAAAGGAAGCAATCAATTCCAAGAGCTCGCAAGGCGAAGGGACCAGTATTACCCCCCAATCGACTGCCGTTATTTTTGAGGTAAAGCCAAAGCCCAACCAGATCACTTTTTGGCCAATCTGACAAGAATTTTCCAAAGCTCTTATCTTCTCTTTGACAAGTTTCTTTGATCATTTGAGCATTTACAAGAATCGTTACTACTTTTCTAAAGTTACGGATAATCTTTTTGTCTTGGGCCTTTCGTTCAAGCATATCCTCAGGCATCAATAAGAGTTTATCTATGTCGAAACCCCAGAAAACCTCCTCAAAACCTTCCCATTTTTTCTCAACGATCTTCCAAACAAAACCTGACTGAAATATTTTCTTTGTAAATTCCGCAAGGCATCTATCGTCGGAGACGACTCTCAACGACGACCTATCAAGAGGGCCGGAAATCAAGCCTTCTAGGATTTCTTCGCTCCCTTTTCGCTCCAATGCTAAATTATATATATCTCTAAAACGAATCACGACTCACGACTCGCTCCACCAACTGTTAGACTTTTTTCGGATCCGATTGCTAAATTGATCATCTAACCATAGCGCAAGACGGCGGAGAGGCGAGCCTGCTAATTTTCTCCAAATCCTATTATGCCAGCGAGAATAATCTCGATTATATGGACACACCCTTATACATATTGAACAGTCGGTATTTTGATTTACCCAAAACTTAAAACACTTCTCTGCATCTACCGTCCATTTCTTAACCCCTATCAAATTGGATCGATTATAGATTCGTGTAGAAGGCTCATCATTAGGGATAGCTTTTGGTGGACAAGCTGCTGCACAGCGGTCACAGACCGAACAAAACTCTTTAACTCCAAATTTTTTTGGGCGGCTAACTTTCAAAGGCAGGTCAGTAAAGATTCTCCCTAATCTTAACCTGGGTCCATATTCCTCGGTAATTAATAGACTGTGCCTGCCGACTTCACCAAATCCAGCCTGCACCGCTAGCGGTATACCTAAGGAGGAATCATTCATACTCGCATAGGCTCGATAACCTAAATTACGAATGTACTGTGCCAAAGTTATTAAGGTTACAGAATCATATGAATATCCCAAACCGGTAGCACTTCCAGATAGTGCCGAAGGCACGGTCTCAGTTAGACCTAGGTCCATTGATTCACCAATAACAATTACAAAAGGTAATTTATCTGGAATGTCCATAGGTTTGCTATCATTTGTAGCTTCACTATAAATTCCGCTATACATCCAACGTTCATCAAATTCACAGACTCCGAATAAATCTGCCTTAAATAACTTTGCTGCCTTTCGAATATCATGCGTGGCCTGATCATCGCTATCAAATGAATAAGGTTCTGCCCAACCTTCGTCATGGGTCGTAAAATGATCAAAAAAACCTTCCTTCCTTCCGGTAGCCTGTCTATTAATGTCACGGAAGATATTTGTTACATGCCATGCGGCATTGCGTAATGCATAATCTCTCTGACTGAAACCATCTGTCTTCCTGGAGCGCGCATTGGGCATAAAATAACTGCTAAAAAAAGCGCCAGCTTTATCAGATTTAACTTTAGAATCCCATTGAGAACGACAAAATATATCGTCGCGCTGATCAAATTTCTTGAATGTATCAAGCACTTGAAAACCGGTTAGGTCATCTATGGGACGTTTATTGGTGTGTTCTTTTGACACATCGCTTCCAAATTTAGCTAAGAATATTTTAAAAACTTATTCTGAAAAATCTAAGTAACAGCTTGTGAATACAAATCTCATTTTTTTGATGAAAAATCAACTTTAAAGATACAATGCTCCAAATAAAATCGCACTTAGATTGGATATTTCTCATACAATTGGTAACTGATATTCTGATAAAAACACTTTTTACTAAAAAAAGGTGCGAATAAGCTGACTAGAAAATCAATAACGCCCTTTTACTCATTGCTGCCTGGAATAACTATAGTAACCGGTACTGCGGTTGGCGCAGGAATGTTTTCCTTACCGATAATCTCTTCAGGAATGTGGTTTGAATGGTCCACACTTCTTCTTATCTGCACCTGGTTTTGCATGTTTCACTCTAGCCTTTTCATTATGGAAGCAAATTTAAATTATCTTCCTGGATCTAGTTTTGACACCTTTGTCGGAGACCTGTTGGGGCCACGATGGAATCTGCTAAATAATATTTCGCTCTGCTTCATTCTTTATGTTTTAACTTACGCTTACATCAGTGGTGGTGGATCGATTGTTGCTCATACGCTGAAGGGGGCTTTTGGTTTCAATGCGCCGATCATGCTCTCTGGAATGCTTTTTTCAATCGGTCTAGCATTCTGTGTATGGTATGGAACAGCCTTTGTGGGACGCCTATCCGCTGTACTAGTTGCTGGAATGTGTATTTCTTTTCTGTTTTCTGTTCAGGGTTATGTATTACATGTAGAAATAAAAAACATTTTTAGTGGCAAATCTGAATATCTTATCTACACTCTTGTCGCAATACCATATTTTATGACTTCGTTCGGTTACCATGGCTGCGTACCAAGCCTTATTAAATATTACTCTTCTGATGTCAGAATAATTAAGAGATGCTTGCTGTTTGGCTCCGTCTTGACACTAAGTTTTTATATTATCTGGCTGGTAGCAACACTAGGAAATATACCACGAGAAGAATTCACTGAAATTAATGTTTCGGGCGGTAACATTGGGAATCTAGTGGATGCCCTTAGAAGTAAAACCGATTCGAAGCACTTAGCTAATACCCTGGCAATATTTGCCAATATGGCAGTAGTATCTTCCTTCTTAGGAGTCACACTAGGTTTATTTGATTTTATAGCCGACAAGTTTAAATTTCTGGATAATCCGTTTGGCAGACTCAAGGCCGCCGTTGTCACTTTCTTACCACCAACTCTTGCTGGGATTTTTTTTCCAAATGGCTTTCTTCATGCGATCGGCCTCGCCGGAATGTTTGCCTGCATATTTGGCAGTATCGTTCCAGCACTGGCTGCAAAACATAGTCGACTAAAGTACGGCAGTCCAAAGTATCAAGTATGGGGAGGTAATTCATTAATCACCATCATTATCTGTTATGGTACGCTACAATTCGCATGCTATGTTGGAGCAGCTTTTGATTTTCTGCCTAAATTTTAACTAAGATAATGCTGAGAACGCTTACCTCATTTTTCGTAAAAGTTGCCGAAAGATGGATGCCTGATCCATTGGTAATAGCAATCTTCCTCACTCTTATCTGCTACTTAGCAGCACTCTCTTTCACTGATTTTACCGCGGGACAGACCATCGATGCTTGGGGTAATGGGTATTGGAGCTTATTACAATTTACGTGTCAGATGATTTTAATTCTCGCATTAGGTCATGTGGTTGCACACACTCGTCCAGTAAATACGCTACTAACTAACTTCGCAATTAGGATCCATTCACCTCGTATGGCCTATGTAGGAATCACTCTTTTAGCTGGAATTTTCTCCTTGTTTTCCTGGGGTATTGGTTTAATTGTCCCTGCGGTAGTGGCTCGCATCATTGGTAGGAATTTTCGAGAAAGAGGAATAAAGGTTGATTATCCTTTACTAGTCGCATGCGGGTATTCTGGAACCGCGGTAGGGATGCAAGGATTATCGGCGTCCATTCAATTGATATTGAACACACCAGATCATTTTCTAATAGAAAAAATCGGTTTAATACCTTTAGATCAAACAATTTTTTCGACATGGAGCATGTCAATTGTAGCAGTAAACATGGTGTTACTTCCCATCGCATATGCACTTGCCGCGCCGGATGGAGATTCAGTAAGAGAAATGACACTCTCTGAGACTAGCAACAAGCTAGAATCAATTAAAATTGGAGAAAATCCCGATACACCTTCTCAAAAACTTGAGAATTCTCGTTGGGTTACAGTGGCACTTGGTGTATTTGCAGGGTTCTATATTTTGCGACACTTCGTCCTCGGAGGCTCTCTTAATCTTAACTCCCTAAATATGATATTTGTTGTATTAGGCCTACTATTTTGCGACTCCTCAAAGCATTATGTGGAGCTGTTATCAAACGCAGCAAAAGTCGCAGGACCATTCTTAATCCAATATCCTCTATACGCTGGATTAATGGGGATAATGGCCAGCTCAGGGCTAGGCGAATTATTTGTAAACGGCTTTGTCCACATAGCAACCGCTGAGACATTACCTCACCTAACTTTCGCTTCTGCTGCTATTCTAAATATCTTTATTCCTTCTGCTGGAGGGCAATGGGCCGTTCAAGGTCCGATTATGATCGATGCCGCATTGCAAATGGGTGCAGACATTCCCAGAATCGCAATGTCTGTTGCGACAGGTGAATCCTGGACAAATGCCATCCAACCGCTTTACGCGGTGCCAGTTCTCGCAATTGCTGGACTACATATACGTGACATCATGGGCTACTGCGTAATAGCGCTACTCGTGCACGGAACAGTATACCTTACTGCGTTGACATTTTTCTAAAGACGTCTTCCTACATCTCCAATGCTTATTAAAGTTACGAAGTCGAAGTAATGAAAGCTATTTTTGCAAAATATATATCAGATTCTAATTAATGTTCACATCTTTTAGTCGCTCAACTATTGCGCTAAAGTCGGGTAAATAAAGATTCCACTAGGGAGCTATTTTTTATCGCTACTGCCTTTAAGATCGGACACATAGTCCTGCGGAGATACTACAATGTCTATCTATGAAAACAGCGGCATGAATAATGGCCGTCGACTGCTATCGCTGAAGAGTCCAATTACACTAGAGAAGACTAGCGAGATAGCATGCGCAAATCACGACGATGTATCGACTGCAATATCTAATGCTAGAGAAATTCAACCCACCTGGTCGAAAACCTCTTTCGCTCAACGTGCTGCAATAATGAATGACGCATGCCGCCTTGTCGTAAAAAAAGCCGACATGATCATGGATACTGTGATCGCCGAAACTGGAAAAGCTCGTACAGACGCGATGAGCATGGAAGTATTCTCCGTCGCTGATTCGCTTTGTTACTACGCTAAAAATACGGAAAAATTTCTACAGTCACGTAAAAGAAAAATCCATGGCGTTATGCGCTTCACAAAAGAATTGCACATCGCCTATAAACCATTGGGAGTTATTGGACTGATCACTCCATGGAATGGACCATTCGTGTTAATGATGAATCAAGCCTGTCAAGCAATTATGGCTGGTAACACCGTGGTCGCTAAAGGATCAGAGGTTACACCTTATTCATCTAAACTGGCCGAGACAATTTTTCTAGAAGCTGGACTACCGGAGAGTGTGTTCCAAGTGTTGCTAGGTGATGGAGAGACCGGTGCAGCAATCGTGAATGGTGATATCGATAAAATATCTTTTACGGGCAGTGTATCAACAGGAAGAAAAGTAGCAGAAGCCTGTGCGCAAAAGCTCAAGCCCGTGACTCTCGAACTGGGAGGAAACGATGCCATGATCGTCTGTGCTGATGCTGATTTAGATCGCGCTGCTCAAGGCGCTTGGCTAGGTTCC
The DNA here is from genome assembly GCA_913051825.1 of uncultured Halieaceae bacterium. GTDB lineage: Bacteria > Pseudomonadota > Gammaproteobacteria > Pseudomonadales > Halieaceae > CABYJX01. Next base: position 3,378 of record CAJXCR010000053.1, on the reverse strand, counting down.
TGCATGAATACGGGACACTACTGCTGCGGAACTGAGCGAATTTATGTGGTGGAAGAAATATATGACATCTTTCTGGAAAAGGTACTTGCCGCCGGCCAAAACCTCAAACAAGGCTCTCAACACGGCTTCGACGAGAGTATAGGCGCGGTCTTCTGGGATAAGCAATTAGAAATCATTGAGCGTCACGTCAGCGACGCAAAAACTAAGGGAGCGACGATCCATACAGGCGGATCTCGTAACGACAATCTTAAAGGACTCTATTACAGACCCACAGTAATAACTGACGTGAGCAATGACATGGATATCATGGTGGAGGAAACTTTTGGGCCCATCTTGTGTATCCAAAAAGTTCAAGATGAAGCCGAGGCGATAATGCTAGCTAATGATTCTAAGTATGGTTTGAATGGCAATGTCTGGACCCAGGACAAAGCTCGTGGCATCCAGCTTGCTCTTCAAATAGATACAGGAGCGTGTTCGATCAATGACATGGCGATGAGTTATGGCATACCAGAGGCACCATTCGGCGGGAAAAAGAATTCTGGTGTTGGTCAGGTTAATGGTAAAAAAGGTGTGCGAGGATATTGTCATGAAATGCCCATCATCGTAGAAAAGCGCGGCGGAAAAATACCCAATGGATATCCATATTCTGAAAAAACTGCAAACAATATGATTAAGTTCATGCAACTATTGTGGCTAAAAACTCCGATTGGTCGATGGTTATCATAAATACGTAATATATTGAAAAACCAATGCTTACCTTGGAAGACAAGTTAGAGCTGTACGAGCTCAATGCACGCTACGTCGATGCAATGGATGATTGTGACTGGCACGCCCTTTCGAGAATTTTTACTCAAGATGCTATTTTTGAAGTCGTCGGGCTGGTCACGATGAATGGTTTATCCGAAATTCAACACTTTATGGCTGAAGAAGGTCGTCATCCACTTGCACATCTTATTACAAACACGTATTTCGCTATATCGTCCGAAAAAATTGAGATGCGAAGCCGCGGTATTTTTCCAATTGATGACACTGTCAAAAAGGCTGGTCATCGGGTTTTTTACGGCTCCTATTATGACTCAGTGGTAAAGCAAGAGGTAGGATGGAGAATCAACCATCGAATTTTCTCTGCAAAACGCCTCGCAGACAAAGATTAAGACCAAAAAAATATACTATTGTTACTTGGCCTGAGATAAATTGAAGTCAGCCATCTTTTCGCGATTAAGACGTTCGCGTTCCTCTGCTTTTTTTATTTCCATCTCAGGTACATCTAACTCTAGCAAAATCTCTCGATTGTGTTCACCCAGCGTAGCCGCGTGACTTTTGAGAAAATTTCCTTGTCCTGTAAATTGAAACGGTGTGCTGGCAAATCTCATTGGTCCTGCAACAGGATGGTCAATTTCGACTAGAGCTTCTTCATGAATAACTTGCTCATCCCTATGAATATCTTCCAGTGTGTTTACTCGCGAACAGGGGACGTTGTTTACATCAAGCTGTTTACAAATATCGTCAACCAAAGCTTCTGAAAACACAGCATCCAGCGCACTTCGCAATTCATCTGCGTTTATTATCCGGCTCGGAAATGATGAAAATCGCGGATCATCAATTAACTCCGATCCAAATAGTTCACAAAGTATTCGGAAATGTTCATCCGAAACCAGTATTACCGCTACGTAACCATCCTTCGCCTTATAAACCTGAAAATAATCTGCAAGTTCTCCGGCGTGATTTACACCTTCTCCAAGTAATGTATGCGACCACATGAAATCTGGCCACTGGTAATACAAAGCAGACGCCAACATCGAAATAGGAATGTACTGTCCGAAGCCTGTTTTTACTCTCTGGAGCAATGCCGCTGTAATCGCTTGGGCGGCTGTAAAACCCGTCACCTTATCGAACATGACCGTTCTGACGTTTGTTGGTCGGGATTTACTTTGCTCGGCAGCCGTTCCGGATGACGCCTGGATCAAAGGATCATACACCCGTCTATTGGAATAAGGGCCAGTCTGTCCATAACCGCTAATCGACACATAAATGAGTTCAGGTCGTAATACCCGCAAAGTATCATAATCAATACCCAATTTCTTAACGACACCTGGTCTATAATTCTCAATCAGCACGTCGGCAGTTTGAATTAATTTGCTAAAAATATTCTTATCAGAAGCTTCCTTGAAATCCAATACTAATGAGCGTTTGTTGCGATTTAACACCGCATACATCGCGCCCATACCATTGCGAGAACTTCCCATATAACGAGCTAGATCACCAATCATTGGCGGTTCTATCTTAATTACATCTGCTCCCTGATCTGCCAAGATCATCCCGGCAATTGGTCCAGACACTGTGGAGGTTAATTCAACTACCCGATAACTATCTAATGGTCCACTCACAGAAAATCCTCTATATGTAACTAACTTGATGATCACTATATTTTATTTTTAACATCATCGCCGATTACACTGGTAGTTAAAATCAAAACTAACTAATTGATTAAAGTAACAAAAAATTATTTTAATTGGTTCGGAAAAATTAAATTCATTTACTGATCCCCGTCAAGTAGATGAAGTGACTATGCCTTTCCTGTTCTACTGGCTATTTCAAGTGCTCGCTGTGCCCGTGCTTCTATTTCTACCCAATCTTTCGCTAGAATAAGTGCTTCAGGTGCTATCCAAGATCCCGCCACAACGGGCACGCTGGCAAGAGAAAGATAACTCTCTAAATTGGCCTCGCTAATTCCTCCCGTAGGACAAAACTTCATATCAGGAAAAATTTGCGCAAACATCTCCAATCTTTCAACTCCCCCTAATCCTTCTGATGGAAAAAACTTGCAAATGCTAAAGCCCGCTTCTCTAGCCATTAGTATTTCTGAAGGAGTTGCAATTCCGGGTAAGAATGGCAAATAGGAGCTATTAGCTGCCTGACACATTTTTTTGCTGATTCCCGGTGAAATGACAAAGCTTGCTCCGGAATCTCGTGCTAGAACAATTTGATCATGTGTGGTTACTGTACCAGCACCAACAATTGCTTTAGGGAAAGCCTCAGAAATCAGTCTAATTGCAGACATTGCAACTTCCGTACGAAGGGTAATTTCGATGACAGTTAAACCACTATCTAGTAGCACTTCAGCAAGTGGAATAGCTAATTGCACCTCACTCAAGACTATTACCGGGATAACTGGAGATTCTATCAAAGTTTCAAATGATGACGAATCAACCATTATACTGACACCGAAAGTCTATCAGAAGCTCCGATCAATCCAGTATCCCGGCGCATTATCACTCTTGTTGGTATTTCCTTCATATAGGTTTTGTATCTACCTTTATCTTCGAATCTAGATCTAAATGAACTTTTCTCTAATAAAGTTACATAGCGAGGTACTAT
>CAJXCR010000052.1 GCA_913051825.1 uncultured Halieaceae bacterium | reverse complement strand
GCAGCAGAGCTAGTCGTACCTAAAATTTGCCCGCGGAACTTTGATGGCGTTCTATAACTTGTTATTGTATTTAATAAGGGCATACATAACGTTGCCCCTGTCAATGCAATCAAGATTGCAGTAACCATAAAAATTGGCTCACTAGTTAAAGATGCCATCAATAGTCCAAAAAAGAAATTCATTACTCCTAATCGAAGCAATTTTATTTCTCCAATCATTTTGACTACTGGCCCGATAATCAATCCTTGAGTAAACACCATAATGCCCCCAACGACTCCAAAAACAACACCAACCTCACTAGGCCCCCAACTAAGCAAAGAACCAACCCATATTGGAAATAAATATGTTGACCAGCTTACACCTGCTGTATGAAGCACATATTGGAGAATTAGGAGTCGATTCCCGGTCTCTTTAACCATAGACCAAGTCGAAATGCCAGGTTCATCGTTTTGGTACGTCTCACTCTGATCGGCTAATTTCAGTGGCTTAGAGTCCTTCAAAAAAATAGCCGCGGCAAATGTCGCTAGCAGAGAAGCAGAACCGGCCAAGAAACATGGAACCATAAAGTTACCCGCACCTCCAGATAAAAGCCCCCCTAAAGAAGGGCCCAGAACAAGACCCAAACCAAAAGCAGCTCCAATCAAACCCATACCTCTAGCTCGATTTTCTGAGCTGCTTATATCTGCCATCATTGCCTGTGCGACGCCAAAATTTCCTGCCATTAGTCCCGCGAATGCCCTAGCTGCAAAAATCATCCATAAATCCTGCGCTATGCCGAGAAAAAAATAAGCTAAAGCACCACCGATTAAACAAATGATTAGCACCGGTTTTCTTCCTATCCTATCTGACAAACGACCCCAAAAAGGACCCACGATCCCGGCACAGGCAGCATACGATGCAATGATCAGAGCTATATCCGTGTTGCTAGCACCTAGTTCAGGCGATAAAAATGGAAGGATAGGAATAACGATACCAAACCCAATGGTATCCAAAAGGACAACTGTGAAAACAATAGGCATGTACCAAATGGTAACCGCTCGAAAATTAGTGCTCAGATGGCTCTAATTCTCCCAGCGCGACACCTCAGAAATATGGAGGCCAAATAAATCAAGCGCCCGTCCCACAGTCTGCGTAACTATATCATCTATCGTGGCTGGCTGTGCGTAGAATGCTGGCACTGGCGGCGCTATAACCGCACCCATCTCCGAAAGTTGCGTCATTGTTCGTAAGTGCCCTGTATGTAATGGTGTTTCTCGCACCATTAAAACTAGGCGGCGCTTTTCTTTTAGTATCACATCAGCTGAACGTGTCAGCAAACTAGAAGTTACTCCCGTAGAAATTTCGCTCATTGTTCTTATGGAACAAGGAGCAATTAGCATCCCTGAGGTTAAAAAAGAACCGCTTGCGATAGATGCCCCGATATTTTTAACAGAGTAAACCTTGCTAGCCAGTTCATTGACTTTCGCAACAGACGAGTCAAGCTCATGATGTAAAGTTAACTCCGCCGATTTTGTCATCACAAGATGAGTCTCAATATTATTATCTCGGAGTAGCTCAAGTGCACGTATTCCATATACGATGCCTGATGCGCCACTTATACCGACTATTATTTTATCTGCCATAGTTTTTTATTTTCCTTTAAGAGAGTTACTCTATCAATACGCAGGCGCGCTTTCTCCGTTTAAGCTGATCTTCCATATTTTTTTAGTTAAAGTTGGCCAAGATGATAGGAAGATAGATACCTCTAATTCTAGATCTAAAATTTACTTGTAAACACTTGCCTAACTAATCTGTTGAAGCATTTCTCCCATTTTTTTGTGCAAGATATTTATAGCCTTTAGCGGTCGAACCATTACTTTAAACTCTGCAATCAGTCCCTCGTCATTTAATGAAATTAAATCCACGCCATTTACTAGTATCTCATCTATCTCACATTCAAATTCTAGAACCGCATGCTTATCAACTACAATTTCCTTTGTATAACGAAAGTCTTTCTTAAAAACGTGAGCTGCTGCAGAAAGGTAAAGAAAAGTAATGTCTTTCCCCAGCTGTGGAGAATGAACGACTGGAGAATAAAAAACACAATCTCTGTCGAGAATATCGGCTAGAAGCCCGTGGTCTTGAGTTCGAACCACTTCGTGCCAAGTTTCAATGCTATTCAAAATTCCACCTCCAATAAAACCGTTATTGATTAAATACTACAATAGCGCAAGCAGGGTAAAGATCTGAACTATAGCGAAGAATCTTCGATATACTCTTGCTCAATAAGTCGCTGTCTCTCAAATCTCGATCCGCCCGCCAATTTATCCGCCTGGTCTAATAGCTGCTTATACCTATTTTTACGATAACTCGCGACGAGATTGGAAAATACGGTTGAATCCTCCTCACCGGCAATAAGTGCTTCTATAAAAGCAATATCAATTCCCACGCGATAAGCAATACGAGAAGGTCTTATTTTGTGTGCGTGGAACAAAGCAACAATATGCATCTGCTTTTCGCGACTAAACCGACATTGGCAAGAATAGCCCAAAGGGGGGCTTGGAGCTCTCTTGTCATTACCAGCCAAATATTGTTTCTCGGCCATGTTACTCCTTTCGTTGAAAAGTTTCGTATATACATCCGGTTCAGTTATATATAGCCTAGTCTGGTAAGCTGTGCAAAAAATAAATTCTTATTTGATCTTTTGTTAGGAGACACAAATGAATGCCCCTCACCAAGCTGTTATTAGTCCAAATTTGGAAATGAAGATGAAAGAGAAGCTTCAGATTCAACGAGATAGTTATCTTCAAGAGGGATTTGTAGATGCCGATACCAGAATTGACCGCATCGATCGAGCTATTGATGTATTGATCCGATTTTCAAATAAAATTAGTGATGCGTTGGATAGCGATTTCGGTTGTCGCCCTCACCAAGTCACTATGCTATCAGACGTTCTAGGCTCCATTGCATCTCTTAAACACGCTAAAAAACATGTAAAGGATTGGATGAAATCTGAAAGGCGAGCAACCGCCTTCCCACTAAATATTTTGGGAGGAAAATCCCGCATCGAATATCAACCAAAAGGGGTGGTAGGCCTCGTGGCACCCTGGAACTTTCCTGTGTCGATGGTTTTTCAACCGATGTCCGGGATTTTTGCCGCGGGTAATCGAATTATGATCAAACCATCTGAATATACTCCCAATACTTCAAAAATTATTGAGGAGATGATAGGAGAAGTTTTTTCCGAGGAAGAAGCAATTACAATTTGCGGAGGGCCTGAAGTTGGGCAAGCATTTTCAACTCTACCCTTCGACCATATGATCTTTACCGGCGCCACTAATATCGCACGCCATGTAATGGCTGCTGCAGCTCAAAATCTCGTTCCAGTAACGCTGGAACTTGGAGGTAAATCTCCTGTGGTGATATCACGTTCCGCTAAGCTAAAAATGAGCCTGGAGAGGATTTTGCTTGGCAAGACACTTAACGCGGGTCAAATTTGTCTAGCTCCAGACTATCTAATGATCCCGGAAGAAGATTTAGATGAAGTAATTGGTCTTGCAAAAGATATAGTTTCCTCTATGTATCCAAATATAAGTGAAAATCCGCAATATACCGCTATAGTTAACAAGCGACACTTTGACCGTCTTTCGGGATATCTGAATGAGGCCAAGGAAAGAGGGCTGGAGCTGATTTCACTTCATTCATCGAACCATGGTGATCCTGAGAATGTGGCTTCTAAGAAGATACCTCCTATTTTGATTCCAAACCCTCAGGAGGACATGGCAATAATGCAAGAAGAATTGTTTGGTCCGATTTTGCCAGTGAAGACATATCGAGATTTTGAAGAATGTATATCTTACATTAACTCTAAGCCTCGGCCACTCGCAGTATATTATTTTGGAAATGATGGCTCAGAAGAAAGTGATTTGATTTCAAGAACCACATCGGGTGGCTTCTGTATTAATGATGTAATAATGCAGGTTGCCCAAGAAGATCTTCCATTTGGAGGAGTAGGAGATAGTGGTATGGGTTCTTATCATGGTTTAGAAGGATTCAGAACATTTAGCCACGCGAAATCAGTGTACAAACAGACCAAGATCAATTTCGCCAAGCTGGGTGGTCTAATGCCACCCTACGGAGAAAGCACAGAGAAATCTATAAAGATGCAACTTAAGAAATGAAACCGCGTAAATCAAAAAATTGAGCGGTTCACCTTTCGCGGGAATTTTAATCTCAAAAATTTGATAATTGATATTAGAATGAATAAATCAATACCGGATATTTTTAGTTTCACTTTATGGAAGCTGGTAAAGAGTAAGCTTGTTGAATGAACTTTAGGTGCTGAATTTAATCCAAAAGATTATTTAACGTTTTTTCGGCTTTCGCTTGTTCTCCATATTAGATCTATTCTTCATTATTCTAATAAATTTGAGCGTGGTTATTTTGATGAGCAATGCGTTTAAAAAACCAATCGTAATTGCACACCGTGGCGCTAGCGGTTACTTACCAGAACATACTCTTGTTTCAAAGGCAGTAGCACACGCGATGGGAGCAGATTTTCTTGAACAAGATGTTGTTCTGACGAAAGACGCGGTACCAATAGTTCTGCATGATATTTACTTAGAGTCGACCACTAACGTAGCAGATATCTTTCCAAATCGTCAGCAAAGTGATGGTCATTTCTACGCGCTAGATTTTGATCTAGATGAAATTCGTCGACTCTCGATAAATGAACGACTGATAATTGATGGCAACTCTTCCTATACCCCTGTATTTGAAAATCGGTTTCCTTATATTGAGAACTTGTTCAAAATTCCAACCCTGAGAGAGGAAGTTTCTATGATCTCGGGGCTTAATAAAAGTCGGGGCAAAACAGCCGGGATCTATGTCGAACTAAAATCTCCCAAAATACATTGGGAAGCCGGATATGATATTGCCGATATTGTCATGAGTGAGCTAATGCGGTCCGAATATAAACCTTTTGGCTCGCCCATTTATATTCAATGTTTCGATGATGCCACACTAAAATATATCAAATTCGACCTGAAAATTGAGTACTCTCTTATACAACTGATAGGTGAAAATATATGGGAGGAAGACACTTGCGCAAACTATGACGAATTAAAAAGCCGAGCTGGACTTCAAGGCATTTCAGATTATGCCGACGGGATAGGTCCTTGGATCGAGCAGATATTTTTAGGCCTTAACACATCAGGAGAACCAATTGCTTCTGACCTAGTTGCCAATGCTAAGGAGTTTAATTTATTAGTGCATCCGTATACCTTCCGAAAAGACGAATTACCACGGGGTATAGAAACTTTTGAACAATTATTGAGATTTTTTTTAATTAATCAAAGGGTTAATGGAATATTTACTGATTTTCCTGACCTAGCAATTAACTTCATTGAGAAATCCCAATATGATTAGTCGCAGAAAAAAGGATCCGCTTATTAATGTAAGATATCCAATGTGGGCACAGGTTTGACCCTCAACGAGTTTTTGGGTAATTGGTATTGTAGTGTCGTCCGCTCTTTATTTCGGGTGTATGGTAGCGCTCGTTCCGTACGGTGCTAACATGAAAGTAAAATCTTTTTTTATTGATTTATTTCTTAGCAAATAATTCTAAGCATGCTCAGTTAGTTTACGCAAAGAGCGATAGGCCAGCGTGCTGAAGGCAGAGGCATATATATGGTCCAGCGCGACAATTCCAATTAGTGGTCATCTAAATAGAGAGGGAGAGGTGGTTTGGATGCTTATGCGGGAGGAGAGTGATACATGAAAATAAAGAATAATCGACGAACTAAGATTGTTTCTACAATCGGGCCTAATAGTGAATCTGCCGATATGGTCTCGAGACTCATTAAGGCAGGAGTTGATGTATTCAGGTTAAATTTTAGCCATGGTAATCTCGATCAGCATTGTAGGGTCGCAAAGCTAATTCGCAAACACGCTGCCATTGAGGGCCGATATGTTGGAGTACTAGCCGACCTTCAGGGACCGAAAATTAGGATTGGTGATTTTGTAAATGGTGAAGTCGATCTAAAGATCGGAGATAAATTTTGTCTCAATTTAACTGAAGAGGAAATAGAGGGGACTATTCGCGGTGTTGGTGTGCCCTATAAAGATCTATCCAAGCAGGTCAACTTGAACGATATTATGTTGTTAGATGATGGTCGCATACGGCTTAAGGTTGATGAAGTTCAGGAAAGCGAGGTCGATTGCACGGTTATTGTAGGTGGTAAATTATCTTCGCGTAAAGGGATTAATCGCCTTGGTGGTGGACTTGCTGCAGCAGCCCTGACTGATAAGGATGTCAGTGATATAGAATGCTTTAATTCCATCCAGCCAGATTTTGTCGCGGTATCCTTTGTTGGTAGTACTGATGATATTGATCGAGCAAAAGATCTTCTAAAGAACATAAAGATTAATCCTTCTATTATTGCAAAAATTGAACGGGCAGAAGTGGTCGGTGATACTGATTTGCTTGACTCAATCCTGGAAGCTACGAGTGGGGTTATGGTCGCAAGAGGTGATTTAGGTGTTGAGGTAGGTGACGCTCAATTGATTGGTATTCAGAAGGATATTATTTCTCGCGCCAGACGAATGAATCGAGTTGTAATTACAGCCACTCAAATGATGGAGTCGATGATAAATAACTCTTTTCCCACCCGAGCGGAAGTGTTTGACGTCGCCAATGCGGTACTTGATGGAACCGACGCCGTAATGCTTTCTGCAGAGACAGCAGTCGGTAAATATCCGGTAGAAGTAGTGAAAGCAATGTCAGAGACAGCTATTGGTGCTGAAAAGCATCCAGTTGCGACAACTTCTAGATATCGTCTAAACAAACGATTTGACGATGCACAAGAAACAATTGCGATGTCTGCGATCTATGCAGCTAATCATTTTGATAGCGTTCGCGGCATAGCCTGTCTTACGGAATCGGGAACCACACCACTTTTGATGTCACGATTAAGCTCTGGGTTGCCGATTTTTTCATTAAGTGAGCATGCTTCGACGCTACAGAGGTTAGCGTTATGTCGTGGCGTAGTTCCACTTTATTTTGAGTCGGCCGCATTCGAGCAAGATGAGATTGAGATAAGAGCACTTGAATTTCTAAGAGACGAAGGTTTAATAAGTAAAGGAGATTCCATAATACTTACTCAAGGGAGTCTAATGGGCGTAACGGGATCCACCAATATAATCAAGATTCTTTGCGTGTCGTAAAAAGGATCTTAGTGCCCAATCAAGATAAAGAGATTGATTAGAAAGTTACAAAGCATATTTCCCTAAGTTAGACGCGCTTGGATTGCTACCAATTAGTATTTTCTATGCTAAATTTGCTAATTTCGCTTAAAAATTGGTAATATTCACTATTTAAAAGGTGTTTGTGGTTCTTTAGCAGCGCCGACTGGTGCTAAACTCACTCGGCTACGCTTTGTAGTGGTGGAGTTTATGTGAGCGGTCGGAGGCCTTTGTAAGTTTCTCGGTACGTGGCCCATAAATAAAATTTTAATTATCCGGCAGCTATTTGCTTCGGAACAGCAACACAGGTAGGAAATATGTCAACAGTTACAGGAACCGTCAAGTGGTTTAACGATACAAAGGGTTATGGCTTCATTGAGCAAGAAGGAGGTCCAGACGTTTTTGTTCACTTTAGCGCCATTCAAGGTGATGGATTTAAATCTCTCTCAGATGGCCAGAAGGTAGAGTTTACGGTTGCGACCGGCCAGAAGGGCCCTCAAGCGGAAAATGTAGTACCTCAGTGAGATAAAACTTTCGAGTTAAAAAAAGGGAGCCTAAGAGCTCCTTTTTTTTATCCTTCGCGCAACTGGCGCATCCTCTCAAGCTCTGAATCCATGTATTTAATCCATTGCTTGGAGTACTTTACCGATCGTTTATCTTTTCCAGCAGCCTTAAAAGCTTTACGGGCCTGGGAATACTTACCACTGTTAAAGTATGCCATGCCTAGTACCAGTTGCGCCGTATCGACACGCTTGACTCCACCGCGCTTTAAACCTGCTTTTATTGCCTTAATAGCGTTAGCATATTGGTCGTTATCTAAGTAAATATTTCCCAATCTAGCATAAAGCTCACCTGCATCGGAACGCCTTGCAGCTTCTTCCATAGCCGGAAGTGCGTCCTTGATTTCCTGAGCCTGCCTCCATGCATTGCCCATAACCTCATAATTTTTCGAAGTTCTCTTTATAGACTTGTCATCTAAGCCTTTATCAAGCACTTTTGCAGCCTTATATGGAACATCTCCGTTAAGATATAAATATGCCATGGTGACCTGCTCGGTACCCCGCTCGAGAAAGTCTTGCACGTACGCCGTCTCCATAGTTGACAACTGCCTATCTTCCTTTTTTTGCTCTCCATACAAATGAGACAACTGCACCCAGTACTGTTTCTTAGGATAATACTTAATCAGTTCTTCAAGAATATTGACCGCACTAGTGATATCATTTTTGTCGAAATAAAGAAACCTAGCTAAGTTATACCACTGCTCCTTTGGAATTCTATTTTTACCCTTATACATCGATATTGCTTTCTCAACATTGAGAAGCGCCTTACGATAATCTTTAAGTTGATAATAGCCTTGGGCTAAAAGAACATAGGCCGATTCGGATGGAGATTCATTTAGTTCAAACCAATCCAATAATTCGTCAATACCTCGTTGCCACTTCTCTTGAACAAAATAGAGTTGCGCTACCGTAAAACGCGTATTAATTTCAAGTGCTAGAGGAATATCAGGCTGCTTTATGACATTACGATACGCCCGCAACGCCCCATCATAATCCTCCTCGGAGTAGTAAATAAATGCATATAAATTATATACATTAGCCAGCTCATAACTATTGAGCTCGTTTTTGCCTCCTGCTTCTAGCATTCCATCTAGAGTCTTTCTGGCAGTAGCAAAATCTTTTATTTCCAAGGCGGCTTGTGCAGCGGCCAGCTTCTCATAGACTTTATTTCTTAGTGCCGGTGTCCGACGGGTTTTACGCTGATCTGGTTTCTTTTTTTCTTGCGCATAAACGCTAGTACTAATTGGCTGAAAACCAAATTCAATCAGAAAATGCTCTAATGAAATAAGGCCTAGGGAAAGCACTAAAGCAAATATGACTGTTCTAGAAAACTTTGAAGAAAGCGCTAAAACCATGCTCATCTTAATCCTCTAGCTCATAGGTAAATTTATTCTGCACACCCGCTACTTCGATAGGCTCGCCATCGACAATCCGCGGCTTATACTTAAATTTTAGTGAAGCCTTCATTGAAGCTCTCTCAAACACGCCTGATGGCATGCAATCAAATACCTGGGGATCTCGAATAGAGCCGGTTCTTGTTACGATATACTCTATTATGCAATAACCTTCTATACCACGCGTCTGCGCCCTTCTAGGATAAATTGGTGCTACTTTCACTATTGGCAAATATTCACCATCCCCAGTGGACATGCCACTTGAGTTCAAAGAAATATTCACCTTTGCGTTCGGGGCAATATTGACGATATCCAGATCCATATCCATATCTAGATCTGGTGTCTCTAAGTCAGGGGGGGGTTCTTCTGGATCATCTACTTTATCCGGTTTTTGCTCTCGTAAATTAGTTTCGATCTCGCGATCAGGCATATGGATATCAGCGATCTTGCGAGTTTCTTTTTCCTCTGGATTCCAGTCACGATCGATCAATAGATGCATAACCAAGAACAAACCAAAAGCAACCGGCACAGCTAGTGCCGCAGCTAACAAAAGTCTTGAAAGATTACGATCCATCGCCATAGCGTTTAATCGTCCTCAGTGGCCAGTGAGACATCATAAACACCCGCTTCCCTAGAAGCGTCAAGCACGGCCGCAACGGTTTCAGTATTTGATTTATTGTCAGCCTGAACAACCACTGCTCCCTTTGGGTTCTCTGCGTGAAGCCGTTCTATATTTGCTCTTACCGCTCGAACGTCGATCCGACGTTTGTCCATCCATATCTCGTTATTAGCATTAATTGCCACAAGGATATTTACATTTTCCTTGGGTTCTGAAGTAGAGGCCTCGGGCCTATTTACTTCAATCCCAGCTTCCTTAATAAAAGAAGCAGTGACAATAAAGAAAATGAGCATGATAAACACAACGTCTAACATTGGAGTTAGGTCAATTTGTGCTTCTTCTTCCGCAGCTGCGCGATTCATTCTTCGCATGGATTATTCTCTCTTAGTGATCTGTAGTCAGATTATCTTCTAAAAAAGCGCTTTCTCTCTTCGCCACTCGCGTGATGTAAGTATTAGCGAAAACGCCTGATAACGCCGAAACCATACCTGCCATAGTTGGTATCGTCGCTCGTGATACCCCACCCGCCATAGATTTAGCGTCACTTCCGCCTGTCACTGCCATGATATTAAAAACCTCTATCATGCCTGTAACTGTTCCAAGCAATCCCAGTAAAGGGCACAATGCCACCAAAGTCTTTATAACGGCCAAATGCTGATTTACCAGTGCTCTAGCTTCTGAAATCAGTTTTTCTCGAATCTGCTTGGCTTCCCAAGAGCGTCTTTCTGGTCTTGCCTCCCAACCTGCGGCGATTCGTCTTGAATCGCTCACCCAAGCATTACGAAAGTACCAAATTCGCTCAAAAATAAGCATCCACATGAAAAATAGCAGGATGGCAATTAGCCAAAGGACATTCCCACCCTTATCCATGAACGCTATGAACGCCTGGTAGCCGGCGTCTAGCCAATACATGTCAGTTCCCCAGGTTTGCTTCTGTATGCTCTGCAATGATTCCCGTAGTTTGCTCGTTCAACACATGTATTATGCGCTGAGCTCGGCCATTTACAATGGTATGGAGCAAAACTGTGGGAATGGCTACAAGCAAGCCGAGCACAGTGGTAACCAAGGCTCCTGAAATACCCCCTGCCATAGCTTTCGGGTCTCCAGCGCCAAAAATAGTAATCGCTTGGAATGTAACGATCATACCCGTCACAGTTCCCAGCAGCCCCATCAACGGAGCTACAGCAGAGATAATCTTCAGCAAGGTAAGTCCACTTTCTAAATTTGGAGTCTCCTTTAGAATTCCTTCGGAGAGCTTAAGTTCAAGAGTTTCGGTATCCATAGAAGGATTATCTTCATGAATCTTAAGGACACGACCAAGTGGATTGTTCGTACTGGAGCGACCTGTCTTGAGCTGGCTGTTTACCTTACTGCCAACCGAAGATAACACTACCAAACGAAAAATGGCTAAAGCAAAAGCAAAAATTCCCACTGCAGTAATTGCATAACCTATATAGCCTCCCTGGTGCCATCTTTCTGACAAGGTAGGACTATCAATTAATGCAGACAAGAAAGTACCGCCGGTCGGTCCAGTAGGATCAATTGAAAACGTGTGCATTCCTCGAGTTGCCTCTGCTAAATCCTCAGCCCAGCCTGTCGCTGAACCCGAAGGTTGTCTAGCCAACTCTTGTAGAGAGCCAGTAGAAGGCTCATACGTAAGATACTTGCCTTCCTCAGAAACAAGGTTGAAAGTTCCTACACGGACCACGCTTTGTTCTACCTTATCCCCATTTGGTTTTGCCACGGTTGCATCAAATGAGACAACACGACCGGATTCGGTCATTTCCCGCTGGAGTTCAAACCAAACTCGTTCTATCTCATCAACACTTGGAAGAACATCGCTACCGCTCATTTTTTCAATGAGCTCGTTCAGAAAAATTTCTCTGTCAGCATGCTGAGTACTAATTAGCGAAGTTTCAAAATTAGAAGCCATATCACCGGAAGCCGAAGTCAGATGTCCAAATAGCTCTGCCAGGCTACCTAGCTTATCCCTTAATTGCTTTTGTTTAGCGGCAATAACCAGATCATTGGCCTCAAATGTATCTTCAAGCCGCTTACTAATGGCTTCCTGGCGGGTGCGCTCTCTTTTCGCCCTATTAAGCGCGTTATTTTGATTTGCCTTATCCTTCTTAAAACGCGCTTCTCTAGCGTCATTTTCTCGGTTTTCCCTTACTTGACCACGTTTTACAAACTCTAAAAGCTCCTGAAGCGATTCAGCTTCATCATCTAACGTAGGAGGGGGCGGAGGCTCTGGCTCTTCTGATTTATCCTGAGCTAAAACACTCAGCGGTGTAAGACTCAAAATTCCACAGAAAAATAAAGGGAGGGTGGATTTAGTAAATATATTCATTACAAGGCCTCCGGTGCCGACACAGGCAGATTCATTAAGTCAATAACAGCAGTCTTGTCAGCGATTCTTATCCCTTGCCTTATAGCGTTCTGATACGCTCGCCCATCAAGCTCCACCCATTCTCTGGCATCCTGATCCCAGGCCCCAGCTGTCTCGCCATCAATACTTTGATACAAAAGAGCAATTCTGCCTATACGTAAAAAACTAACATCGCGCTCTGCTCCTCCTATTTCAACACTACCCTCATATGTATCGATCTTGCGACCATATTCATTTTCTATCTTATACGCCTCTAACGCCTGACGAAATTTCTCCGCCACGCTCACATCAGAGCGATCAAGATTATTGCGAAGAAATCCGATTCTTCTCTCACGCTCTTCAATATGGAACGGTACGTCAAGAGAAACAAATTTCTCTAAACTATCTACCATTCGAATAACTAGCGGAGTCATCTGCCTTTGAATCACGGTTACCTGATCTATAGAGGCTTCTATTTGAGCGATTCTTCGAATCTGATTATCTATCTGCCTTTGCAAACGGGCATTGTAAACCTTAAGCCCATCCACCTGCTTCATGACTGTCTTATATTGGGTATAAAGATCTCTGGTCTGCTCTGACAATTTATCAATTTTTGCCTGAGATGCTCTGGCCGATTTATTTTTGTTGGATCCAACTGCCAAGATAGAATCAAGCGTTTCATTCTGCGCCATAGACAATGGACCAGCAAAGGATCCAACAAAAGCTATTAGCACTATGGAGAGACTTTTTAGTCGATAGGTTTTCATGGAATAAGGCTTCCTGTTTTCAACAATTTTTTATGGACGATAACACAGAATTCTTAAATCATATTCTAGTTCTTATTTATGCAAACAGCCACTAAGCTAAATGCGGGTCGGGCATTAAAACCCAGAAATTGATTGTTTTCAACGGTTGAAACAACCCAAACGGCATAGAAAATCGTTTCCTTTCTAACACTAAAAATGATATGGAGGTATTCTTAGTCTGAAATTTTCACTCGTAAACCACGAAACTATAGGCTGGCCGGCTATTTTCAGGCTCGTGGTATTTTCGAGATACTTCTCTCCAAGCAGTCCAATCTACTTTCGGAAAAAAAATATCTCCCTCGGGCGAATCGTGCACTTCAGTGATATAAATTCGGGTACAGAATTTTAGTGCCTTCTCATAAATCTGACCTCCGCCAGCTATAAATAGTTCACTGACGCCAAGCAGCTTGGACTCCTCACGGCCGACTTGGATTGCTTCCTCTATAGAATTAACGGCTATTATATTTTCAATATCTAAATTACAGGTTCTAGATACTACGATATTTTTTCTACCCGGAAGCGGACTCCCGACGGAGTCAAAAGTTAATCGTCCCATAATAATGGGCTTGCCAATGGTCATATCACGGAAGTATTTTAGGTCATTGGGCAAATGCCATGGTAAAACCTGTCCACTACCGATTACTCGATTATCTGCTACAGCGGCTATTAAAGAAATATCTATCACTTAATCACACGGCTACAGGCGCAGGAATATTTGGATATGGCTCGTAATCTTTTAAGTGAAAATCCTCGAATTGATATTCATAAATGCTTTCTGGACGTCGCAAAATTTCTAGCTTGGGTAATTCTTTAGGCGCTCGCTTAAGTTGAGTTCTTACCTGATCAAGATGATTGTTATAAATGTGGGAGTCACCGGTGCATATGATGATTTCTCCTAGACCAAGATTGGCTTGTTGTGCAAGCATCATTGTTAACACGGCTAAACTGGCAGTGTTGTAGGGCAGACCAAGAAATGTATCACTTGATCGAATCATGAGCTGCGAGGATAGCTCTCCATTTGCGACATAAAATTGATATAGCAGATGACAAGGGGGCAATGCCATTCTGCCTGCTTTAACGTTTTCTTGAGGACTGATGGTTTCATCAGGGAGATAGTCTACATTCCACGCATGAAACAAAATACGTCTGCTATTGGGCCTATTCTTTAAACAATCAACAACATAATCAACCTGATTAATGAAATTACCCTCTCGACCTGGCCAGGCTGTCCACTGGGCTCCATAAATTGGACCTAAATCACCCTGATCTGTTGCCCATTCGTCCCAAATGCTAACTCCGTTATTTTTTAGCCACCTTGTATTTGTATCTCCATTAAGAAACCATATTAATTCGTTAATAATGCTTTTCAAATGCAGTTTTTTTGTCGTAAGTAATGGAAAGCCATCTGAAAGCTTGTGTCTGAATTGCCTACCAAACACCGACAATGTTCCGGTACCAGTTCGATCACTTTTAGCTACACCATTATCCAAAATATCTTGCAACAAGAGTAGATAGGGCTTCATTAACTTCCTCGACTAAACATATCTTATTTTT
>CAJXCR010000051.1 GCA_913051825.1 uncultured Halieaceae bacterium | reverse complement strand
ATGATTTATTATGGTCAGCATCTTGAAAAATATAATCAACACGCCCGCGAAAAATATCGGGGACATCGTTTTTTCCAAGACTGCGCAGACTTCTGCGAAAGATGGGATCAGGCAAGTTTTGATCCAACGTATACTGACCTGCCCTTGGCCTTTTTTAAACCTATGCTAGAAGAAGTGCTCTCAAGAACTCCATACGATCCTGCTATCGTTAACGCAGACCCCTCTCCATTAGTCAATTCAGAGCTGGCTGCAGAGCGAAGAAAATGACTACTTTTATCTAACCTGGAGAAACCATCTCCCCCGGCATTGCTCCAGTTACACCATCCTTATCAAAAGTTGGCACGCCATTGCAAAGTGTAAGACGCACAGGTGCAGGATCACGGGTCCATCTCCAGGTAAAACCACCATTATCATCAGGCACATCATACACTTTATATTTGGCGCGATGCTCGACCTCATCGAGGGCAAAAACCGTTATATCAGCTCTTTTGCCTTCTTTAATCTCACCTCTATCAGAGAAACCAAAGTGATCTGCTAACTTTCCAGTTTGACTATGAATAGCTTCTTCTATTTTTAATTTTCCTGTGCAAACATAATCGGTCAACAATCTAATACTGTCACCGCTTCCACAAAACATTTGGCCATGCGCACCACTGTCATTGATATTTCCAACTGCATTACCATCTCGAGTTAATCGAATCACCATGTCATCATCTTGATCCCATGGCGGCATACTTACTGTAGAGGATAACCCGTTTTTTAAGAACCACTCTGCCAAGGCGTCTGAGGGATGCAGCCCAAGGTTCATCGCATAATTACCGAGAGAAATGATTGGGTCAGAATCATTCTCTGAATTATCCAGCATCATCCCGGATGGCTCTCGAAAGAAGGACGTCTCTAACGAATCATTTTCCCAAGAATATCTAGCACGAGCACGCCAATCAGAATCATTTAATAATGATCGTTTTTCTTCATTAGTCTCGGCGGTGACGACTTCGTGCCAAACGTACTCGTTAGACTGCGCAAACAAAAGAGATTGTTGAATACTTGCTGTCACGACGATCGGAACGTGGGCGTAGCCAGTCCAAAAATCTCTGCCTTCCTCGACAAACCGTTCATGGAGCTCAACTAGTGGCTGCTGCAGTCCATAAGTCTTCTGCCACTCCAATGTCGGGATACCCGCCCATTGAACTCTGACGTTCAGTCCATCTGTTAAGCGCGCTATACGCTCCATAGCCGGCACCGCTGTCATTCTCATAATACTGTCAATTACAACCTGAACAGTCGCACCAGGGAACCTTGAAACACACTCAAAGATAGCCAAAAACTCCCTGTCATCGGCCATTAGTGAAGGTATCGGCCTATCTTCTCCATCATGGTCCAGTAAATTTGTTGAAACACCCAGCGCACCCGATTTCAAAGCATCTTCTAAAAGAATCACTATTTGATCAATCTCAGAAGATGTCGCTGATCGCTCCCAAGCTTCGACACCCATCACCGCGAGACGCAGAGCAATGTGACCAACGAATGCTCCATAGTTTAGCGGTACGCTCGTACCCTGATTCATAGAATCACTGTACTCCGACCAAGTCTTCCAATTCCAAGGTAGTTCGCTGAAAAAGGGTGCCTCGGGGAAATCTTCAAAAAAGGAAAATATTTTTACCACTTCTTCTCGAGTCGCAGCATCGTCGCTTAAAGGAGCTAAGGAGAAACCACAGTTACCCATTATCATCGTAGTAACACCGCATCCCGGTAGCGGATCCAAACCCGGCTGCCACCACATACTTCCATCAAAGTGTGTATGACTTTCAATTATTCCTGGACAAACGAAACACCCATTCGCGTTTATCCTTGTCGAATCAGTGGTATCCAATGAATTTCCAATCTCTTTAATCTGATTTCCTTGAATACGAAGGTCAGCCCTTATTGGTGCTGCTCCCGTACCATCTACAATTTGGCCACCAGAAATAATCAGGTTTCTTGTGTTTCCCATTTCAAAACTCCAGTAGATTTTTCTTATTCTTAAAAAGGTCGCCGTACGAGGAAGTAGCGGAATCAAACTAATGCCGTCTTAATTTAAAGCAAAATACCGCGTGTTATTAAAGCTCCCTAATCGAGCCTATCGTATTCTGGACTAACTATAAAATCCACTATCTGCCTAAGATTTGATTATACTAGCTTCTGGATTCAATGCAGTTACAAGCAGCTCCTTGATAGAAGGTGCTCGACATTAAAGAGAAGGATTCTAGGAGGCAAGATGTTATTAAAAGATAAAGTCATCATTGTAAGCGGAGTAGGACCCGGGATGGGTCAAGCGATGGCCAAGATTGCCGCTAAGGAAGGAGCCAAAGTGGGGCTTGGCGCACGAAATGAAGGATTCCTTAACTCTGTACACAAGGAAATCATTGATAGTGGAGGTCAAGCAGTTGCTTTATCAACAGATGTTACAATTTCAGATCAGTGCAAAGCGCTAGCAGATAAGGTGATGACTGAGTATGGACGCATTGACGGATTGATCAACAGCGCATATGACCACGGAGAGTGGGCCACTACCGATCTTGCTGATCCCGAAGGCTGGCAGCAACCTTACAATGTAAACTGTTTGGGAGCACTTAGAATGGCTCAAGCATGCCTGCCCTCTATGAAGGAAAATGGGGGTGGTGCAATTGTAAATGTTTCGACTATGGCAACGGTGAATCCATTCCCTGGAGAAGCTTCCTACGCAGCCGCAAAGGGCGGTCTAAATGTTCTGACCCGTCACATGGCAAAAGATTACGGTAAATTTAATATTCGAGTAAATGCTGCCAGGATGGGTTGGATTGGTGGGAAGCCTGTATTTGGATATATAGATAGCATGGTGGATGCAGGTAAAAATCGTGAAGATGTCGTTGGAGAAATAACAGATCGAATTCCGCTCGGCATCATTCCTCCAGAAGATGATTGTGCCAAAGCCGTGCTGTTTTTTGTTTCTGATTATTCCAACGTCGTATCCGGGGGCTCATTAGACGTCAACGGAGGACAATATATGGCGCCCTAATAAAATTTCAAAAACTGGAAGAACTTAGTAATTAGTTCAGGTATCAAGCGCCCTAATCCCACGAGAAAACCCCGAGAAAAAGCTGTATGAAGGATCCTCTGGGCCAGGGCAGCCTATATGTGCGCCGTCGATCATAGGATGACCGAGATTAACAACTGACGGATCTTGCACTGTAGCCCAATCAGCGACCACTGCTCGCTCTGAAAATTTCCACACCCCTGCTCTCTTAGTGTAACGATCAAAATATCGTCCACCAATTAAAACATCGTAAGAAGATTCTTTATCTTCCACCTGATGGAAAGCAAGTATGTATACCTCTCCCTCGGCCGCATCTCCATTTAACTCAATACAATGAGTAGTCACATTGTGGTGCAAAATTTTCATGGGCGCCTGTATCTCTGGAAGCTTATCTATAAAATCCATCGCCAGTCCTTTGAAAAACGATCCATGATCATCTATGGCATCTTGATGATACAGACTCCTCATCAACTCATGATCATGCCGATCCGCCGCTCGACAGTATAGATTAACCAATTCCTTTATCGCCTCCCGGTCCAACAGCTTTTGAACGTCACCTTCATCAACCATTAAATTTTCCTCGAAAGAATAACAAGTCTAAGTAAGCAGCCTACTAGTTATTGTTCTGAGCATCTAACTCTACAACTACCAAAATAACCCTATCCCCAATATCCTTCATAGTATTTTCTGTTGGATCGCCTGCTGAATCTATTTTAACCGAGTAAATCGACGCGTCTCTCGGCAATTGCTTAAGGAAAAAAGCAACGCTCGAAGACAAGAATTCACTTTGCCCAGAATGTAATGTCGCCATTCCCTTTAAAGTCTTTCGCTTGACAAGTAGTTCTACCGGATAAGGTTCGTCGGTGAAGTTTTGCCACCATCTAGTGTTGTAGCTAGACAGTAACAGTATATTTTGCTGTCGATACACATAGCTCAGGGGAGTCTCATACCATCGATTTGTCTTTCTTCCTCGATATGAAAGGATCGTTATATCTCTACTAGCCAATCGATGAAAACGAGACTTTAACAGGGTTCGCATAACGGGATTCAATACTGCAAAAAACATGTTCTGTATCCGCATCGGAACTCCTTTAAAAAAGACCGCTTTAGCCTAAAAAAATCTAGAACTACTTTTTCTGTACATGCATCACGGCGATGAGCTATGTTATGCAACAAAGCAAAGAACTAGAAGGCCATCTCCATGAAAAAAAATCTTATTTTAGCGTTACTAGTACTAACTATTCCTATGGCAGCAAACTCTGCGTCTCAAGATGGTACATCAACTGATACCGACAAACGAATTGCCATCGCAAGATCTGCGGGGCCTATTCTCGTGAATAAAGAAGCAACTATTGTAGATATAGACGGCACTATTTTGATCCAGGGTAGCAATGGCTGGACATGCAGCCCCGGTAGTCAAGAGGACTTTAAAGATCCTCATTGTTCTGACGAAGTGTGGACGGCTCTAATGAAGGCTGTCTTGTCACAAACACCTTTTTCTACGGATCGACTCGGTTTCTCCTATATGCTTCAAGGAGATAGGAGTATCAATAATGATGATCCGTTTGAGACGGATCCGAAAAAAGGCAATTGGATAGCAGAAGGCCCGCATATAATGATAGTCGGTCCAAAAGGATCTGCAGAGGGAATTACTAACGATCCTTATAGTGGTTTACCATATGTAATGTTCAAGGGTACTGACTACGAACACATTATGATGCCGCTATCACGTTGAACCTTGGCTTTATTGACGGACCGACTAGGGAAAGAATAATCCGCACAATGACAGCAAGGTGAATGTCAAAAACTAATGGACACTAGCCTACTTCCAGGCTTATTGATATTCGCCTTGGTGAGTTCAATTACCCCTGGGCCCAATAATTTAATGCTAATGACATCCGGAGTGAATTTTGGACTCCGTGCGACCATACCGCACCTCTTAGGAGTGGTCATCGGTCATGCGCTAATGACTATCGCTTTGGGAATGGGCATCTCTTCTCTATTCAACTCTATACCACAGTCTCATCTTGCACTAAAGATTGTTGGAGTCACATACGTTCTTTTCTTGGCATGGAAGATTTTCAACTCCAACTCTGGAGAAGAAACACAGAATGCAACTAAAGGAACTCCATTTTCATTTTTCCAGGCAGTCGCTTTTCAATGGATCAACCCCAAAGCCTGGACGCTTACCCTAACTGCATTAACCTTATACTCCGTGGTCAGCTCCATAGAAAGCATTCTGCTTATAACGTTCGCATTTGCCTCAATAAACCTCCCTTGCGTGACAGTTTGGACACTAATGGGTGTAAGATTAAGAAGCATGTTGGCAAGACCAGAGCATTTAAAAATCTTCAATTTAACAATGGCGTCCCTACTTATAATATCTGTCTTACCCGCAATTATTTGAGGATGAAATAAGCTGTGTTTTTAACTGAAATACCGTAAAGTTAAGCTGAAAGATTGGGGGAGAAAGTATGGGTGTTCTAGCAATGACCTTTTTGTCTTGGCTCTGTGCCAAAATATCCACGTCAAGATCGGTCAATTTTCACGCTACCGCAAGCATACTCTATGATTTTATATCGATATCGATTTTAGTCGCTTACGGTTTAGCGGCCGGTCTTTCAATATTTCTGTTTCTGCTCATATGCCTTAATTATTTATAGATAAAATAGAATGAATTATCGAAACTGGATCAAATTTTTATCCGCACTACTGGTTGTAAATATTATCGCTTTGGGCGCTGCAATTTATGGCAAGAGCAAATTTGATACGGCTTGGGACGAGTATAAGATTCAAAGAACGACATTCATGACTGAATGCGAAGCGCAGGGTTTAGATTGGAGCGCATGTTGGGAAAATTTTAATAATAACCAAAGCCCGTCGCTTAAAGCGGCTGCGCTGGAAAGAGCCTATCCCTTTACTAGTAAAAATTCTAATCAATTTTTTGGATATGCAATCGCTAGTTTTGGCGGCTTAGCTGGAATGATACTACTTTCCGTGTTTATTCGAGCAGCGCATCGATTTTTTAAACGCTAAAACTTGATATCTTGCCTTCGGTCTTGGCGCCGTTAAATACCAACTGGGATAAGATCAAAATGCTTGCCTTAAATAAAGGAAGTGGCTTGTATAGATTAATTTAGGGCTTATAGTCAACCAAACACACACCACCTAAGCTTTGCATACTCTCGCCCGTATATTGGTGGAATTCAATAAATACATCACTTGGATCTCGACAGGTAACCATCCAAGTATTATCTCCACCAAGCTTTCGTTCAGATACATCCGCACCAAAATCGAGCAAGACATCTCTTACTTTAGAAACATCTTCCACTTCAACAGCGAAGTGCTTAACCACTCCCTGTCGCTTAGTCTCATTAACTTTTATAACCTCAATATAAGTCCCGTTGCCAAAGGCAAGGTAAAAACCGACGAGCTCGTTCTCTCCATTGCGGAATTCAAATCGCCTTTCCATTCCCAAACTGACATAAAACTTCTCGGTGGCATCTAAATCGCTGGACTCAATACATACATGGGCAAGCCCGAAAATCACAAAATACACTCCTCACAACAAATTTATAAAAAGCGTCTAAAGTGGTAACTTCAAAGATTCGCTATTTATATTTTGAAATTATTCAAATATCTACCCAATGAAGCTGTTATGGCATCTCGAGAAATTCAATTATTAACGGATCTCCAACACGCTCTAGATAGCCAAACTTAGTAATCTCATCCCACTGCTTGTACCAAATGACTTCATAACCGCAAGTCTCTGCTGCTTTAATGTAGCTCTCTATGTCTTTAATCCTATATCTAACATGATGCATACCAAAAGCCCTGCGTTCGGTCGCCTCAACATGAGGGCTACTTCCTGCAAGCGCCTGTATTAATTCTATCTCCAAACTCCCGTTCTGCGCTGTTGCTATGTGCAACGTACAATCTGCTAATTCTCCTCGATAACTTGCTGCTTCAATGTAAGTTGGTTCCCATACACTAAATTCCCCAAAAAGCATCTCATAACTTCTAACTGATTCCATAAGATTTTGGACGACAAAGCCGACCTGATCTATGTGAGGAAGGTTTGGGATTACTCTATTAGTCATAACTTGGTTTTCATCTCATTCAAGTCAGATTCATTGGCATAATAATCTTCTTGGCATATCGCTCCATGAATCGCTTCTTTTCATCAATACTGCTGTTTTTGCCAAGACTAAACTCAAAGGGCATATTCACGGTCGATGTCATCCCTTGCTCTCCCAGTGATTTTAACAAGTCCAAGGTTTGTTCCGCATATAACCCGACTATCGTCTCAAATGCACCATTGCTATTCCCATATTCAGCTCGAAGGTCATTTAATTTTTTGAGGATCGGCGGTACTGTCTCGGGGGTGTTGCCAGCACCAATCCAACCATCTCCATACTTAGCTGCCCTCCTCAGTGCTCTCTCATTATCACCACCAATGTAAATCGGTATGGAATGACTGGGAGAAGGCACCAAGCGAATCAGCGGAAAATCCACGAACTCTCCATGGTATTCGACTAGATTATCTTTCCAAAGAATCTGAATGGCTTCTATACACTCATCAAGACGCTTGCCGCGCGTACTGAAGTCTACTGCATAAACATCAAATTCTTCTTTCATCCAACCTGCGCCCGCACCCAGGATAAATCTTCCCCCACTCAGTATTGATAGAGTAGCTGTGGCTTTAGCCACTTCAATCGGATTCCTTAGAGGCAGGATATAGACCCCTGTTGTGAATTTTAAAGTAGTTGTTGAGGCAGCCATGGCCGCGATACTCACCCATTGATCAGGGTATTCGCTTTCTTCAACCTGAGGTGGGTAACCAGAATCTGAATAGGGATAAGCTGGTTCTAGGGAGTTTGGCCAAAGAGCGTGATCTCCTCCCATTAGCCCTTCAAAACCACATTCCTCAGCAAACTTGGCTATCTCAATGAGTTGCTCAGTTTCGGCCCACGTCACTGCCTGCCAAAACTTCACTTACCTAACTTCCAAATAAAAAAGATAATTAGATCTCCACCCATGCAAAAAGTCTTGAAGCGTTGTCACAAGATCCAGTACCGGAACCTTAAGTCATCTGCAAACAGTATGTACAGACGGATGTAGAAATCAAGTAATTTGGCGCGCCTGGGAGGATTCGAACCCCCGACCAATAGCTTAGAAGGCTACTGCTCTATCCAACTGAGCTACAGGCGCAAGATAGATATTGAAGACCAAAATTGGCTGAACCTAACAAGTATTATTTATCGGCATTACAATCATGTAAGTAACAGCTCAATTGCAGTAAATTGTACACTAAGACCTTCTTCTCAACATTACAAAGTAACGGAAAAAGTGGGTCAAAAACTGCGTGCTAGGAAATATCTCGAAGCATCTTTTTTATTTCTATACTGTGCATTTCCTCGGCCTTAATCATTCCTCGCGCGTATTCTTCGATATAAATACTTTGCCCATCGACCACTTTAACAAGATTTTTATATAGAGAAACAGCATACAGTTCGTGCTCAAGGCTTTCTTTTAATAGATCGGTAGGTGCATGTTTATTAGTTTCCTCTATCCCGGGTATCCCCATCGAGGGGTGTCCTTCTAAACCTGTAACCAGCTCTCCTGCTTCCTGTGCATGAACTAGAGATTCAGAGGCTTGAGCTTTGAAAAAAGCAGCTAAACTAAGTCTATCTCTTCCAGTCACCATCAAGGAATAATGGGTATACCTAACAACCCCGGATAGTTCGTACTGTAGGATTTTATTTAGAGAGGCAATTACTTCTTTAGTATTTAAGTCTTCCATTTTGCGGTTACCTTAGAAATTATTTAGCGTATTTTCTCATATGAGCATTAACTTATTTTGCCCAAGTCATTATCCGTAATTATTTCAAACAGACCTACTCATATTAATGCATCTGGGCGTGATGTTAAAACGTATCAGCTCAAAACATGCTGCTCTTTTGCAAAATTATCCAAAGCTACTATCGTCTCGTCTAAATCTTTTATAGACGTTCTGGGATTGATAGTACACATCCTTAAAACTCTTAACCCATTTAGTAACGTAGTCCCGATAAAAGCGATTCCACTTTTAGTAAGTTTATCAGCAATTTTTTGATTTAATGAATCAAGATCTTCCACACTGATGCTCGGGAGGTTATAACGGAAGACAACTATGCCCAAAGTCGCTGGTGAGATTATCTCCCAACACTCTAACTCTGAGAGCTTCTTCTCAACATGTTTGGCATTCTCTATCCCTTGCTCTACTGCACTACTAAAAGCATCAACACCGAAGACCTGAAGAGACATCCACAACTTAAGAGCACGACTTTGCCTAGTTAACTGAATGCCCTCCTGATAGTAATTAATTTCGCCTATCCCTTCATCCACATCACTTAGATACTCAGGCGAAGTATCAAATGCAGCACGAAGCCAAGATCGATCCTTCACTAATAAACAACCGCATTCTATTGGTTGAAAGAGCCACTTGTGAGGATCAATAGTAATTGAATCTGCCAAGGATAAATCGCCCAATAGACTCTTGCCGTTTTGAGTAAGTACTGCTGCGCCGCCATAAGCAGCATCAAGGTGTAACCACATATCATTCACACTGCAAATTTCGAAAAGCTCTGCTATCGGATCGACCGCTCCGGTATTCGTAGTGCCGACATTTGCTATTAAGCAAAATGGGCGCAGATTCTCCTTTCGATCCGCGGTGATTTTTTCTATTAGATCGTTACTATCTATTCTAAATGAATCATCAGTAGAAATACGTCGCATTTGCTCCCGAGAAAATCCTAGTACTTTCAGACCTCTCTCAACCGAAATATGAGTCTGATCCGAATAATAAACGATGGCTTCTGGATCTGGATTTCCTAACTTTATCTCTCGAGCGACCGCAATGGCTGTCAAATTCGCCATCGAACCACCGCTCACAAAGTGTCCGCCAGCAGAGTTTGAATAACCCATCATGCGGGCCAGCCACTCGATAGTAATCCTCTCAATCTCTGCAAAACTGGACGCCTCAAGCCAGTTACTAGCACAAACATTAAATCCGGCCACCAATGCATCCGCCATTGCGCCTACAAAGTTAGACGGCCCAGGAACAAACGCAAAAAATTTGGGATGATCACCATGTGATAAATTTCCTAGCAAAATTGTTTGAATCTGACTGACCACATCCGACAGCTCTCTACCTTCGCTGGGCATATCTGTTAGCAAAACATCTCGAAGTTCATCTACCGCAGCAATATTGAGTACTTCTTTGCCATGTAGCTTATCGAAATGATCTATAACGAGAGAAATGATCTCCTGTCCCAACCACTTCATTTCTGAGGATGTTAAGGTCAGTTCAGTATTCAGATGATCAGGATTTTTCAAGAATTGCTTCCTTCTTAAGATTTTTATTCATCTGCTTTTAGATCTTATCTATTCTCATGTCATACTAAAATTCTGGCGATATCTTGAGAGAGCTCACCTGACGATCAATTTTACCTAACAACTCAAGAAACTGTCGCCTTTCACCTGCGGACAGTCCTGCTACCAGATTATCTTCTAGCTGAAGCACAAGAGGAACGATTGATTCATATATAGAAAGCCCGTATTTAGTAAGTCGCAGTATCGATCTGCGCCGATCAGAACTCGAGCGTTTTCGGCTAATCCTTTTTTTTCTTACTAGCTTCGAAACGGCTCGACTAATAGCAACCTTATCTGTCTCCGTGAATCTGCAGATTTCATCGGCTGACATTTCTTCTTTCTGGCCTAGCACCGCTAGCACCCTCCACTCGACTGGAGTCAGATCAAATTTCTTTGAGTAAGTATTGCTTAATGCATGTCTAATCTTATTGCTAACTATGGATAGTCGGTATGGGAGAAAAGCATCAAGAATAAGACTAGTAAATTGTCCCGATGACATAAATTTCCCTAATACTTTTTCTTAGGATCGAAGTTTTTCTTTAGATCTTGCCAGCATTGTGTATAACCTCCCTGTCGTTGCGAGGTCTCCATCGCAAATTTTGTTGGCTGAATTACATAACGTGATTCGAACATAAACGCCATGGTGTCAGTGTAGCGAACGGGATGGAGTTCTGAGGTCGAGCCATTAGAAAACGCTTCTGCATCGGGACCATGAGCAGCCATGCAGTTGTGGAGGCTGGCTCCTCCAGGAATAAAGCCTTCGACTTTTGCATCGTACTTACCATAAATCAGCCCCATAAATTCGCTCATTACATTTCTGTGGTACCAAGGTGGTCGAAAAGTATTTTCAGCCACCATCCAGCGCGGAGGGAAAATAACAAAATCTATGTTGGCGACTCCTACGGTATCTGAATCTGAGGTAAGAACGGTAAAGATAGACGGATCCGGATGATCATAACTAACAGTATTCATCGTGTTAAATCGTGACAGATCGTATTTGTAGGGAAAAGCCGTACCTATCCAGGCCACCACATCAAGCGGGGAATGATGGATGTCGCACGCAAAAAGATTTCCCATGAACTTGTTTACGAGCTCAAAATCACCCTCTCGATCCTCATATGAAGCCACGGGTGATAGAAAATCACGATCGTTAGCGAATCCATCCGACCCTACAGGTCCTCTTTCTGGTAAGCGAAATTTGGCTCCATAATTTTCGCAAATGTATCCTCGACTGTGATCATCTTGAAGAACAATCCGAAATTTCATTCCCCTGGGAATCACGCAAACTTCTCCCGGACTGATGTCGATTACGCCACACTCTGTATGCGCTATGAGCCCTCCTAGTTGAGGTAATATGAGCAGCTCGCCATCGTTACATGCATAGAACCGATGCTGCATCGACTTATTCGCGGTATACAAATGAACGGCGAACCCCTCCACTCCTACTCGTCCATTTGCTGCCATGGTGTGCATTCCATCAACGAAGTCGATCGGCTGATTCGGAATTGGTAGCGGGTCCCACCTAATTGGATTTGGCGTAACTTCCGCATCAGATATGGGTGCGCTCCTAACATGCTTTTTATCAATTGGGTAAAAATCACCTTTTACAACAGATGGCCTAATTCTATAGAACCAATTGCGAAAATTTCTGTCCCTTGGCGCTGTAAAGGAGGTTACCGAAAATTTTTCAGCGTACAAACCATACGCTAGTTTTTGAGGGGAAAAGCCTCCCTCTGGAAGCGCTCCTACTAATGCTTCTGTTGAGTGTTCATTATAAAACCCACTTTGATAGATCAAATCACCAAACTTTTGGTTTGGATTAGCATTTGTATTTTTTTGTTCCACCATATTAATGGCCTAGTGAGATAATATTTCCATATTAGTTTCATATGAAACTAATTGCAAACGGCTAGAACTTAGTCGGAGTATAAAATTATGATCTATACTTTCTATTACTTTCGTACACAGTTCCGAGCACTGTTTACTTGAATGACATATAGTAAGATGATTCGAAAGAGCAGAAAGAACATGCGGAGAGATCAATAGTTGTGATACACCATTTAAAAGTAATACTTGTCGGATCTATATTTCTAACAGGATGTTCATCAGTAGCTCCATGGGACCGTGGAATCTTGTCACGCGAAGAAATGGCGTGGGATTTAAATAAACATGAAACTTCTCTTCAAGGGCATATGTACTCAAGCAAAGAGGCTGCCTCGGGAGGAGTCGGTCCAGCTGGTGGAGGATGCGGCTGCAACTAAATCATGGCGGTCAAAAGAGTATCCAAATCCTTAAGAGCTTTGTCAAAAAGCGCAGCATTAATACCTCTATATTCTTCTTACGCTAGTGCCGACGCTCCTCCTGCTTTCACAGAGCTAGGTCTCAGATTTACTAAATACAAAGAAGCAAAAATCGACTCAGAAAAAGTAATTTACGGAAGTACCGATCGCTACGACATTGATGTAACGCAGGCTAATTTGATCACGCCAATTGGAAGAAATTGGTCATTTACCTTAGATGTACAGCATGACGCCATGAGCGGCGCATCTCCTTGGTTTGTTGGGACAAATGCTTACAGTCAGCCTGGAGTGATAATGAGTGGCGCAAGTATTTCGGATAATAGAACCGAAGTCGCTGCAACAACCCGTTATTACTTTGATAACGGTAATTCCGGGATAAAACTTTCGCGCTCCGAGGAAGATGATTATGCCTCCAAATCAATCACCATTGATTCCTCTTTTAACAGTTCAGATAACTTAAGAACATATAGCGTAGCTCTATCAAGATCGAACGATGAAATTAAACCGACACAGGGAAAAGTTCCGACTGGCTTTAAATTTGGTCGAAAGAATACCGAATCTGTTTGGCTGGCGATAAGCCAGATCATTAATAGAACAATAATCACCAAGTTCGGACTCAGTTACACTCAACGAAGAGGTCAACTGTCAGATCCATACAAGCTTCTTGATATGAGGCCAAATGCTAGGAATTCGAGTACTGTAAATGTTAGTTATCGACAGTATTTTAACTCGAAAAATGCCTCTTTACGTCTGGATTATCGGTACTACTCTGATACTTGGGATATTCGCGCCCAAACGCTAACCGCGGAGTGGTATCAAAATTTCAAATTCGCTGCAGTTGTACCCTATTTAAGATATTACTCGCAAACTGAAGCTCAATTCTTCAATACGATAGCCGAGACAGAGCAAGCATATTTTTCAGACGACTACAGGTTAAGCTCCTTTGGAGCCATCACTACTGGCATCAGGACCGAGTATGATTTCAAAAAATGGAAATTTGAGCTTCAGGCCGAAAGATACAAAACGGATCCAGCTTGGTCTATCTCTAAAGGGAAAGACTCTCCAGCCATCGTGGATTTTTGGCGACTTAGTTTGGGTATGCGTTACCGATTTTAATCACAAATGTTACAACATCAATTTAAAGCTATGGGTGGCCCTGCCCGACTACTAGTTGAGCATAGAGATTCTAAAGTCGAAAATATTGCGTTACGCAGGGTATTAGATGAGCTGCTAAGAATCGAGAGAAAATTCAGCTTCTATATAAACTCTAGTCTAGTTTCGTCAATCAATAATTCAGCTGGCACGAAAAGAATGATCAAAATTGACGATGAATTCGCCAGCTTATTGCATTTCGCCGATACGCTTTATAAAGAGAGCGATGGCGCATTTGATCCTACAGCAGGAATACTAAAAGATGTTTGGAAGCTCGATAAACAAAGTTTGCCAGATAATGATGAGCTTCTAGAAAAGCTCGGATGCGTTGGCTGGACAAAATTTGATTGGTCTTCTCATTCTGCTCGACTATCTGCCAAAGGTATGAAGATTGATCTTGGAGGCATTGTCAAAGAATATGCGGTGGATTTCGCCACAAAGATTTTACGTGACCTGAACATCAAGTCCGCACTAGTTGATCTTGCAGGAGATATCGGTCTAATTGGAGACAAGCCTGACGGAACACCATGGGAAATTTCAGTTCGCCATCCGAGAATATCAGGGAAATCTGTGTCTATGTTAAGACTATCGGATGTTTGCGTAGCGACGAGTGGTGATTATGAAAGAGCGTTAATAATAAATGGGAAACGCTACTCTCACCTCATAAACCCTAAAACAGGTT
>CAJXCR010000050.1 GCA_913051825.1 uncultured Halieaceae bacterium | reverse complement strand
CCTATAGTCCCAACATTAATGTGGGGTTTAGTACGCTCAAATGTCTCTTTTGCCACAACTATTAACCTCTTCTATCTTATCTTGAGATAAATTAACCCTGATTCTTCGAAATAATTTCTTGAGCAATATTCGTTGGCGCTTCAGAATATTTTAAAAACTCCATGGTGAAAGTGGCACGCCCCTGAGTCGCACTTCTCAAGTCTGTGGCATAGCCAAACATTTCTGCTAACGGTACCTCTGCATCGACAACCTTGCCCGACGGATTTTCATCCATACCTGCAATCAAACCACGTCTACGGTTTAGATCACCTACCACATCACCCATATTCTCTTCGGGAGTTACTACCTCAACCTGCATAACAGGCTCAAGTAACACAGCGCCTCCTTCTGATGATAATTTTTTTGTCGCCATAGACCCGGCGATCTTAAAAGCCATTTCACTTGAATCAACATCATGGAAGGATCCGTCATATAAAGTAGCCTTTAGCCCTAAGAGAGGGTATCCCGCAAGGACACCATTTTGCATTTGCTCTTCAATACCTTTTTGAACCGCCGGGATATATTCTCTTGGCACAACACCACCAGCAATCTCATTAACAAACTCAAGACCCTCTGCACCAACATCATCTGAAGGTTCAAATTTCAACCAAACATGCCCATACTGGCCTCTACCACCCGATTGACGAACGAACTTCCCTTCTATTTCCGATGTATTTCGGATAGCTTCTCGATATGCAACCTGAGGTTTGCCGATATTAGCTTCGACACTAAATTCTCTTCGCATTCGATCAACAAGGACATCCAAATGGAGTTCTCCCATTCCTGAAATTATGGTTTGTCCAGTTTCCTCATCTGTTTTGACGCGGAAGGATGGGTCCTCCTGCGCTAGCTTACCCAGAGCAATACCCATCTTTTCTTGATCAGCTTTAGATTTTGGCTCGACCGCTACTGAAATAACTGGCTCGGGAAATTCCATTCTCTCCAAGACTATTGGAATATCAACACTACATAGGGTATCTCCAGTAGTCACATCCTTAAGACCAACTGCAGCAGCTATATCTCCAGCTAAAACTTCTTTAATCTCCTCTCGGCTATTTGAATGCATTTGCACCATACGCCCTACTCGTTCCTTTTTTTCTTTAACAGAATTGTATACAGCAGTGCCACTTTCAAGCTTGCCAGAGTAAACTCTAAAAAAAGTAAGAGTTCCAACAAACGGATCTGTAGCTATCTTGAACGCAAGAGCAGAAAATGGCGCATCATCATTCGCCGAGCGAGTATCTGGGGTTTCTTCTTTATCAAGCAAAGTTCCCTCTATCGCTTTAACTTCGGTTGGAGAGGGCATGTATTCAATCACAGCATCAAGGACCGCTTGAACTCCTTTATTCTTAAAAGCAGAGCCACCCAATACTGGTATAATCTCATTACTCAATGTTCTTGATCGAATACCTATCTTAATCTCTTCTTCTGAGAGCTCTCCTTCCTCTAGATATTTCTCCATAAGATCATCATTTGCTTCAGCAGCCGCTTCAACTAGGTTTTCTCTAAGGGCTGCGACTTCGTCAGCTAATTCATGCGGCACCTCAGCATATTCAAAAGTCATTCCTTGATCTTCTTCAGACCAAATTATTGCCTTGCCCTTAACGAGATCTACAACACCCCTAAAATCATCTTCAGAACCAATTGTTATTTGCAAAGGAACAGCATTAGCGCCTAATCGATCCCGAAGCTGATCGACAACCATATTGAAATCAGCACCAGCTCTATCCATTTTGTTGACAAAAACGAGCCTGGGAACCTCATATTTGTTAGCTTGACGCCATACGGTTTCTGTCTGTGGCTGTACACCCGAAGAGCCGCAAAGAACAACCACCGCGCCATCAAGAACCCTGAGAGATCGCTCCACCTCTATGGTGAAATCCACATGGCCAGGTGTGTCAATTATATTAATTCTGTGGTCATCGAACTGAGCATCCATGCCTCGCCAAAAACAGGTTGTCGCTGCCGAAGTGATTGTGATTCCTCTCTCCTGTTCCTGCTCCATCCAATCCATAGTAGCGGCCCCGTCATGAACTTCGCCGATCTTATGAGAGAGTCCAGTATAGAAAAGCACACGCTCGGTAGTGGTGGTTTTTCCGGCGTCTACATGAGCACAGATGCCAATGTTTCTATATCTATCAATGGGTGTTTTACGTGCCAATTCTTTAAACCTCGAAATGCTACTCTAAAAATTAAAACCGATAATGAGAAAATGCTTTGTTTGCTTCTGCCATTCTATGCACATCCTCTCGCTTCTTGACCGCGTTTCCCTTACCTTGAGATGCATCAATAATTTCTCCAGCCAATCGCTGCCTCATTGATTTTTCACCTCTGCCGCGGGCATATTCCACCAACCAACGCATTGATAGCGCTATTCTCCTAGAGGGTCTCACTTCAACAGGAACCTGATAGGTTGCACCGCCTACTCTTCTTGATTTGACCTCGACCAGCGGAGAAATACTTTCCAAAGCCTCATCAAAAACTTCTATAGGGTCCCGTTTCAATTTCTCATGGACAATATCCAAAGCCCCATAAACAATCTTCTCTGATACGCTCTTTTTACCACTTACCATGACATGATTCATGAATTTAGCCAAAGTGACGTTTCCGTATTTTGGATCAGGAAGAACTTCTCTTTTTGCAATAATTCGTCTTCTTGGCATTATCAAAACTCCTTTACTTCAGGGATCCCGAATACTCACAATAGGATTCGGCCTTACTAGAAAATTCTAAAGAGACAGGTCGATATACTACTACTTCGGACGCTTTGCGCCATATTTTGAACGGGCCTGCTTGCGATCGCTCACCCCAGAAGTATCAAGACTACCTCGAACGGTGTGGTAACGAACTCCAGGCAAATCTTTAACTCTGCCTCCTCTTATTAGAACAACACTATGCTCCTGTAGGTTGTGGCCTTCACCACCAATATAAGAAGAAACCTCATAGCCATTTGTAAGTCGCACACGACAAACTTTTCTTAACGCAGAATTAGGCTTTTTGGGTGTTGTGGTATAAACCCGAGTACACACTCCACGCCTTTGCGGACAAGATTGAAGCGCTGGAACATCGCTTTTTGAAACCTTACGCTTCCTGGGCTTACGAACCAATTGATTGATCGTCGCCATACTTTAAAACCCCGCCCATTCTAAACAAAAATCAAGCATAAAAAAACCCATTCCATTCGGACGCGGCATTCTATATATGCTGAAATTAGGAGTCAAGGTAATCACTAATAAAACAACTTCGAATTAATATTGAAGCTATCAAAACTAGTCATCACTCTGAAGCGCTTCCGTCAGAGCTGCTTCTATATCTTCTGCAGAAACTGACATTTCAACTTCACCTTCTTTCTTTCTTTTTCTCTCTTCATGGTAAGTCAATCCAGTACCAGCAGGGATGAGACGTCCCACCACCACATTCTCCTTTAA
Organism: uncultured Halieaceae bacterium; assembly: GCA_913051825.1. Classification (GTDB taxonomy): domain Bacteria; phylum Pseudomonadota; class Gammaproteobacteria; order Pseudomonadales; family Halieaceae; genus CABYJX01. The sequence goes on along the minus strand of CAJXCR010000050.1, from coordinate 11,207 downwards.
ACCTCGAAGATAATCTTGCTTGCCAGTAACCGCTGCCTCTGTGAGCACTCTAGTTGTCTCCTGAAAAGAAGCAGCAGAGATAAAGCTCTCGGTTGCTAAGGATGCTTTGGTAATGCCTAGCAGCTCTCGCTCAATAGTTGCGGGCACTAACCCATCCGCCTTCAATCTCTCATTTTCATCTAGTAAATTAATATACTCTACTTGCTCACCTCTTAAAAATTGCGAGTCGCCAGGAGACGTAATAGTAGCCTTTCTAAGCATTTGGCGAACAATTACTTCAATATGCTTATCATTTATTGTAACCCCTTGTAAACGGTACACCTCTTGAATTTCGTTCACTATATATTTGGCAAGCTCCTCAACTCCTTTTAGCCTTAGGATATCATGTGAACTTGGCGGCCCCTCTGAAACAACCTCACCTTTTTCTACAAATTCGCCTTCAAAAACCGACATATTCCTCCATTTAGGAATTAAAGACTCATAGTGCGTGGAGCCATCTGGCATTACAGAACCATCAGTTGGGGTTATTACAAGTCGGCGCTTACCTTTTGTTTCTTTCCCGAAGCTCACTGTCCCGGTAATCTCAGCCAAAATTGCTGGTTCTTTAGGCTTTCGCGCCTCAAACAGATCCGCCACTCTTGGCAATCCACCTGTTATATCCCGAGTCTTTGATCCTTCTTGTGGAATACGAGCTATTACATCTCCAGCAGAGACCTTTGCTCCATCTTCAAGACTTACAATTGCTAATGGCGGCAAGAAATAATGTGCTGGCACATTAGTCCCTGAAAGAAACAATTCCTTACCTTTTGCATCCACTAGTGTTACTGCAGGTCTGATATCTTTTCCAGCAGCCGGTCTTTCACCAGTATCAATAACAGAAATATTTGAGAGGCCAGTTAACTCGTCAGTTTGGCGTTTAATAGTAATTCCTTCTTCCATGCCACTAAACTTAACAACACCTCCAACTTCTGTAACTATCGGGTGAGTATGAGGTTCCCAAGTAGCCACAACATCTCCGGCTCCTACCTCTGCTTCATCAGCCACCTTAATTACCGCTCCATAAGGTAATTTGTAACGCTCTCGCTCACGACCCATGCCATCTAACAAAGACAGCTCTCCAGATCTAGAAACTGCTATTAAAGACTTATCTTTGCGCTCCACAGATTTTAAATTATGCAACTTAACAACACCGGAACTCATAACCTGCACATTATCTTGAGCTGTAGCACGAGAAGCAGCACCCCCAATATGAAAAGTACGCATTGTCAGCTGAGTACCTGGCTCACCAATTGATTGCGCAGCCACAACCCCTATAGCTTCACCCATATTAACAAGATGCCCTCTAGCAAGGTCACGTCCATAGCATGCAGCGCAAATACCATGGCGAGTCTCACAGGTTATAGGTGATCGAACCGTAATTTCATCGATCCCCATTTCTTCAAGCTTACTAACTAATAACTCATCTATGAGAGTCCCTGCCTCAATCTCCACTTTCTTCTGATCAGCAGACAAAACGTCTTTTGCTACTACTCTTCCTAGAACACGATCTCCAAGAGATTCTATAATATCCCCTCCATCAATAACGGGAGTCATACGCAAACCAAGAGCAGTTCCGCAATCATCTTCTGTAACTACAACATCCTGTGCTACATCAACTAATCTTCGCGTTAAATAACCAGAATTTGCAGTCTTTAGTGCAGTATCCGCAAGGCCCTTACGAGCCCCATGAGTTGAAATAAAGTACTGCAGAACGTTAAGTCCTTCCCTAAAGTTTGCTGTTATTGGAGTTTCTATTATAGAACCGTCAGGTTTAGCCATAAGACCCCTCATACCCGCAAGCTGTCTAATTTGGGCCGGAGAACCCCTAGCTCCAGAATCGGCGTAAATATAAACAGAGTTAAAAGAATCCTGGGCTTCCTCCTCTCCTTCGCGATTCAAAACGACTTCTTTAGATAAACCTTTCATCATCGCTTTGGAGACTAAGTCGTTTGCTCTAGACCAAATATCTATAACCTTATTATATTTCTCTCCTTGGGTAACTAGCCCTGCAGCGTATTGTTCCTCGATATCTTTAACTTCAGATTCAGCACTTTCTATGAGAGATGCTTTTTCCTCAGGTATTTCAAAATCATTAACTCCTATAGAAGCTCCGGAACGTGTTGAATATTCATATCCCATATACATTAGTTTATCAGCAAAAATAACCGTTGATTTCAGCCCGACCGCTCGATAACACTGATTGATAATTCGCGAAATCGCCTTCTTAGACATTGGTTGATTTACCATCGAATATGCAACGCCCTCGGGCACTATTTGCCACAACAACGCTCTTCCAACTGTCGTTTCATAAATACCTAAATTTTCAACTGTACTGCCATCATCTGAATGCAAAATTTCTCTAATTCGAACTTTGATTTTGGCTTGGAGATGAACATGTCCACCAATGTAAGCTCTATGAACTTCATCTACGTTGCTAAACAACATTCCTTCTCCCGGAACATTAACCCTATCTCTCGTCATATAGTACAAACCAAGGACGACATCTTGAGATGGGACTATTATTGGTTCGCCATTTGCTGGAGACAATATATTGTTAGTCGACATCATCAGCGCACGGGCTTCAAGCTGAGCTTCAAGCGTTAAAGGCACGTGAACCGCCATTTGATCCCCATCAAAATCAGCGTTATAAGCAGCACAAACTAGTGGATGCAATTGAATAGCTTTTCCTTCAATAAGCACAGGCTCAAATGCTTGGATACCTAAGCGATGCAATGTTGGAGCTCTATTAAGCAATACAGGATGCTCTCTAATAACTTCAGCAAGAATATCCCACACCTCAGGCGGTTCTCTTTCAACCAATTTCTTAGCTGCTTTTATAGTAGTAGCTAAACCTCTTAGCTCCAGTTTCCCAAAAATAAAAGGTTTAAATAACTCAAGTGCCATCTTCTTTGGCAACCCACACTGATGCAAGCGCAAGGTTGGGCCGACTACAATTACAGAACGACCGGAATAATCCACTCTCTTGCCAAGAAGATTTTGTCGAAAACGGCCCTGCTTACCTTTGATCATATCTGCTAGCGATTTTAGTGGCCTCTTATTGGAACCAGTTATTGCTCTTCCGCGTCGACCATTATCTAATAGAGCATCGACTGACTCCTGCAACATTCTTTTTTCGTTACGAACAATTATGTCGGGAGCGTTTAAGTCTAGTAATCTTTTGAGTCGATTGTTCCTATTTATTACTCTGCGATAAAGATCATTAAGATCTGAGGTGGCAAATCTTCCGCCATCCAAAGGAACCAGTGGCCGCAATTCAGGTGGAAGAACAGGCAAGACGTTCAAAATCATCCACTTTGGTTTATTGCCAGAATTAGCAAAAGCCTCCATAAGCTTAAGGCGTTTTGATAGCTTTTTTATTTTTGTTTCAGAGGTAGTGGATGGAATTTCTTCCCTCAAGCGCATAACTTCAGACTCAATATCAATTTGTTCCATCAAGTCATGAACAGCCTCGGCTCCCATTTTTGCAGTAAACTCATCACCATATTCTTCCATAGCCTCATAATACTGTTCATCAGTCATTAGTTGGCCATGCTCTAAAGGCGTCAAACCTGGATCTGTAATAATGTAGGATTCAAAATATAATACTCTCTCGATATCACGAAGAGTCATATCCAGCAAAAGACCAATCCTAGAAGGCAGAGATTTTAGGAACCAGATGTGCGCTACAGGACTAGCAAGCTCTATATGCCCCATCCGTTCACGACGAACTTTTGCTAAAGCTACTTCTACGCCACATTTCTCACAAATGACACCTCTATGCTTCAATCGCTTGTATTTACCACACAAACACTCGTAGTCTTTTACAGGGCCAAAAATCTTAGCGCAAAAAAGTCCGTCACGCTCTGGCTTGAAAGTTCTGTAATTTATAGTTTCAGGCTTTTTTACCTCTCCAAATGACCAAGAGCGAATCATCTCAGGAGAAGCAAGTCCTATGCGAATAGCATCAAACTCTTCGCTTTCTCCCTGAAATTTCAATAAGTTTAGTAAATCTCTCAAGATCTATCCTCCTAACAAATGCGTTCTCAAACCGAATATTTTTTGAACACCCAAAAATTCTCCTTTGGGAAGAAACATCAATCGTTTTCTAGCTCCATATGGATGCCTAAAGATCGAATCTCCTTGACCAAAACATTAAAGGATTCTGGCATGCCTGGTTCCATCCGATAATCCCCGTCAACTATGTTTTTGTACATTTTTGTACGTCCAGACACATCATCTGATTTTACCGTCAACATTTCTTGAAGCGTGTAGGCAGCGCCATAAGCTTCAAGTGCCCACACCTCCATCTCACCAAACCGCTGCCCTCCAAACTGAGCTTTACCACCAAGAGGCTGCTGAGTTACCAAGCTATATGAGCCTGTCGAACGAGCATGCATTTTGTCATCTACCAGATGATTTAGTTTGAGCATATACATATAACCAACCGTAACAGGGCGATCAAAAGGCTCCCCAGTACGACCATCAAAAAGCTTAAATTGACCGCTCTCTGGCATATCAGCCAATTTAAGAAGATTTTTTATAGATTCTTCTGCAGCGCCATCAAATACAGGTGTCGCCATAGGCACTCCTTCACGAAGATTCGTCGCAAGACATTCTATTTCGTTATCACTTAAAGACTTAATTTCTTCGGAACGACCATCTCCATTATTATATATGGAATCAATAAATTTCCTGATTTCGGAAATTTTCTTCTGCTCATTAAGCATACTGTCAATTTTTTCACCTAGCCCTTTAGCAGCCATTCCCAAATGCGTTTCAAGAACTTGTCCAACATTCATTCTTGAAGGAACACCAAGCGGGTTAAGTACTATATCAATTGGTTCGCCATTTTCATCATAAGGCATGTCTTCTACAGGCATGATCACTGAAATCACTCCTTTATTGCCATGCCTCCCTGCCATCTTATCACCAGGTTGAATTCGTCTTTTAACCGCAAGATATACCTTGACTATCTTAAGCACACCTGGAGCTAAATCATCTCCACTTTGAAGCTTATTTCTCTTCTCCTCGAAGCGTTTTTCCAATAAATTATTTTGCTCTTCAAGCTGACGCTCTGCTGATGCAATAGCATTGTTTAAAGAAGAATCGTCTAACTTAATCTTCAACCATTTTTCTCTATCAAGATTCTCTAGAACTTCGGCTGATAACACAGTGTTCTTATTTAGACCCTCACCACTAATTGCTTTTTTACCTTTAATTAAATTTTCTAGTCGGGAATATGTCGCTTCCTCAAAAATTCTCAGCTCTTCCTTCAAATCTTTCCTATATTGATCCAACTGGTAGCGCTCTATCTCCAACGCTCGCTCATCTTGCTCAAGCCCATCTCTAGTGAAAATTTGAACATCTATAACTGTTCCTTTTGTACTTGAAGGCACCCTCAAAGAAGTATCTTTAACGTCGGAGGCTTTCTCTCCAAAAATAGCCCTAAGTAATTTTTCTTCAGGAGTAAGCTGAGTTTCACCTTTTGGAGTCACCTTACCAACCAAGATATCCCCCGCATCTACTTCTGCACCAATATAGACAATACCGGATTCATCAAGCTTCGAAAGCGCACCTTCTCCAACATTAGGAATATCTGCGGAAATTTCTTCTGAACCAAGTTTAGTATCTCGAGCAATGCAAGTAAGTTCTTGAATATGAATAGTTGTAAAACGGTCCTCAGTTACTACTCTTTCCGATACCAATATTGAATCTTCAAAGTTGTAACCGTTCCAAGGCATGAAAGCTATCCGCATATTTTGACCGAGAGCTAGCTCTCCAAGATCAATAGACGGGCCATCTGCAAGAACATCTCCTTTTGATATCGAATCTCCTTTTTCAACAATAGGTGTTTGATTAATGCATGTATTTTGGTTAGATCTGGTGTATTTGGTGAGATTATAGATATCTACAGGGGCCTCATCTTCAACTACGTTTTTATCATCTACACGGACTACAATACGTCCAGCATCAACGGAGTCAATGACACCATCTCGTTTTGCTACAACACAAACACCCGAATCAGAAGCAACATGCCTTTCCATACCAGTGCCTACTAGAGGCTTTTCACTTCGAAGGGTTGGTACAGCCTGACGCTGCATATTTGATCCCATTAAGGCTCTGTTGGCATCGTCATGTTCCAAAAAAGGAATTAACGCAGCGGCAATTGAAACTACCTGCTTAGCAGAGACATCCATGTAATCCACACTTTCAGGAGGCTTGACGGTGAATTCATTCATATACCGAACCGTAATGAGATCATCGACAAATCGATTGTTTTTATCAAGGTTAGATGAAGCCTGAGCTATTACGAACTCTGCTTCATTAATAGCAGACAAATATTCAATTTCGTCCGTGACTTTACCACCCTCAACCTTGCGGTAAGGCGTTTCAAGAAAACCGTAATCATTAGTTCTCGCATACGCTGCTAGAGAATTTATCAATCCTATGTTTGGTCCTTCTGGGGTCTCAATAGGACACACTCTTCCATAGTGAGTTGGATGCACATCTCTAACCTCAAATCCAGCTCGCTCTCTGGTAAGTCCACCAGGCCCAAGAGCGGAGACCCTGCGCTTATGGGTAATTTCCGACAAGGGATTATTCTGATCCATAAACTGCGATAATTGACTAGAACCAAAAAATTCTTTGACTGCTGCAGAAACAGGCTTCGCATTAATTAAATCTTGCGGCATTAAGCCATCGCTTTCCGCCATTGAAAGCCTTTCTCTAACTGCTCTTTCTACCCTGACTAAACCAACTCGAAATTGATTTTCAGCCATCTCACCTACACTGCGAACTCGTCTGTTACCGAGGTGATCAATATCATCCACAATACCTCTACCGTTTCTTATATCGACCAAAGTTCTTAGGACTGAAACAATATCCTCTTTATCAAGCACTGAAGCACCTTGGATCTCTTCTCTGCCAATCCGACGGTTAAACTTCATACGTCCAACTGATGAAAGGTCATATCTATCTTCGGAGAAAAAAAGATTGTTAAATAGATTTTCTGCTGACTCTTTAGTGGGAGGCTCCCCAGGCCGCATCATTCTATATATTTCTACCAACGCCTCTAGTTCGTTTCTGGTAGGGTCTTGCCTCAAGGTATCTGAAATAAATGGCCCACTATCAAGCTCATTGGTATACAAAACTTCAAATTTCTTAATTTTCAACTCGAGAAACTTTTCTATCACCTCAGAAGTTATTTCTGAATTACATTCAAAAATAACTTCACCAGTGTCCTTATTAAAAATATCCTTTGCTAGAGCCCTACCAAATAAATATTCTGCAGGCACATCCAGCTCTTTAATTTTAGCTTCCTCAAGCTGTCGAATATGTCTTGCCGTAATGCGACGACCTTGCTCAACCAAGGTTTTCTTGCCTACCTTAATATCAAAAGCAGCCATATCCCCTCTAAGACGGTCAGGTATCAACATCATACTGAATCCGCCATCTTTGCTAATTTTGAAAGTATTTACTTCATAAAAAAGATCCAAAATCTCTTCAGAACTATAACCAAGAGCACGCAGCAATATAGTTGCGGGCAACTTCCTACGACGATCAATACGCACAAACACGAGATCTTTTGGGTCAAATTCAAAATCCAGCCAAGATCCTCTGTAAGGTATCACCCTAGCGGAATAAAGTAATTTACCGGAAGAATGAGTCTTGCCTTTATCGTGATCAAAAAACACACCAGGCGAGCGATGTAATTGAGATACAATAACTCTTTCAGTACCATTTATAACAAACGTTCCGTTTGTGGTCATAAGGGGAATTTCCCCCATATAAACTTCCTGCTCCTTTATGTCTTTTATAGTCTTATTAGCAGCTTCCTTATCATAGATGATCAAGCGGACTTTTACTTTTAACGAGCATGAATAGGTGACTCCGCGTAACTGACATTCCTCAACATCAAAAACTGGCAAACCCAGATCATAATCTACATACTCTAGGGCTGCATTACCGCTATAACTAACTATTGGGAAAACAGACTTAAAAGCAGCTTGAAGGCCTGTATCAGATCTCTCCGACAAAGGCACATCTTCCTGAGTAAACTTTTTATAAGAATCCATTTGAATTGCAAGTAAATAAGGAAAGCTCATAACCTCAGATAAGGTTCCAAAATCCTTACGAATACGTTTTTTCTCGGTATATGAATAAGGCATACCAACTCCCTAGCAAGTTAAAAATCTATAGGTAGATCAACAAATCTTACGCCAAACAAAAAATGTGCCAAATGAGATCCTGGCTTATACGCCAGGATTATCCAGTACAAATTAAAAGCCAATAATTATTGAAGCTCTGCTGAACCACCTGCCTCTTCTAGCTGCTTCTTAATATCTTCCGCTTCTTCCTTAGTGGCACCTTCTTTTATAGGAGATGGAGCACCATCGACTAGACCTTTAGCTTCTTTCAATCCTAGTCCGGTAACCGCTCGCACTACTTTTATAACATTGACCTTCTTATCACCAGCTGCGGTAAGCATTACATTAAATTCAGTCTGCTCCTCTGCAGCAGCACTCGAATCACCGCCACCAGCCGCAGCTGGCGCAGCTGCAACTGGCGCAGCTGCAGAAACACCAAACTTATCCTCCATTGCCTCAACAAGCTCTACAACATCCATCACACTCATCTCAGCAATCGCATTCAATATATCGTCTTTAGAAAGAGACATCTTTTTCTCCTATCAGTTTCCTAACTATTTGCACCCCTATCAAGCTGCTATCTGCTTTTGCTCTTTGACCGCTGTCAACAGCCTAACTAACTTGGAGGGAACACCATTTAACGTTAATACAAGCTTTGTGGTTGGAGCAATCATCACGCTCATTAGTTTCGATAGAGCAACTTCTCTAGTAGGTAAAGCAGCAAGAACATCTAGCTGATCAGCATCCAATAGCTGACCACTCACTGAAAGCCCCTTTACTTCAAAGCTTTCATGCTCCTTGGCAAAGTCTTTAAATAATCTAGCTGCAGCTCCCGGGTCTTCCATTGAAAATCCAAAAAGAGAAGGTCCTCTAAGAGAATCAACAACACACTCAAAATCTGTTCCCTTAAAAGCTCGCCTTGCAAGAGAGTTCCTAACAACACGAAGTCGAACAGCGTTTTCTCGCGCAGTTTTTCTTAAACCAGTTATTTCACTTACGGTCACACCACGCGAATCTGCAATAACAAGAGAAAAAGCATCTGCCGCTATCTCACTAACTTCAGCAACGATCGCTTTTTTCTCCTCAAGCCTAATTGCCACTATAATTGCTCCTAACGTTTACTTGCTTTCAAAGACGCTCTTAAAGAACGCCAACCTAAGGTGAAAACTTCACCATCTGCGCAGGCCGCAGCCTAAAAAAGGCCTATTAAGCTAATTTAGAATCCCATTAGCACCTGCGGTCTTTGATAGTCTTTAGTAATACGTTCTTAAAAACACAATTATTGTTCACTTTCTAAAGACCTCAAATAAGTCACCTAGCAAAAAACTAGGCGACCATCCCCTCATAATTTTAAGAGGATTTTAAAAGCTCTAAGCTACAGGCTAAAGAGCAATCAAACTTCAATTGAATTTAAATCTATCGCTATACCCGGACCCATCGTTGTAGACAAAGTGATCTTCTTCATATAAAGGCCTTTTGAAGCAGCTGGCTTGGCCTTTTTAAGATCGGTTAAAACAGCGATTAAATTTCCTTTTATTGCTTCTTCGTCAAAATCAATTTTGCCTATTCCACCATGAATAATACCGTTTTTATCTGTTCTATAACGTATCTGACCAGCTTTAGCGTTTTTAACAGCTGTGCTCACATCTGGAGTTACTGTCCCCGTTTTGGGATTCGGCATCAAGCCCCTAGGACCGAGAATTTGACCTAGCTGACCGACAATACGCATCGCATCTGGAGAAGCAACAACAACATCAAAATCCATCATGCCTTCTTTAATTTTTTCAGCCAAATCATCCATTCCAACAATGTCCGCACCAGCCTCTCTTGCTTTGTCAGCATTCTCACCTTGGGCAAAAACCGCCACCCGAACATCAGCTCCTGTACCAAAAGGCAAGCTAGTGGCGCCTCTGACTCCTTGATCTGATTTGCGCGGATCAATTCCTAAATTAACGGCCACCTCTACGGTTTCTACAAATTTTGCCGTAGCAAGCTCCTTAAGAAGACTAATCGCATCATCAATCAAATAAAGATTATTTCTATCGACTTTTTCCTCAAATTTCCTGACTCGTCTAGAAAGGCCAGACATTTCACAATCCCTCCACTTCAATACCAGCAGATCGCGCACTGCCTGCTATGGTCTTTACTGCAGCATCCATATCCGAAGCAGTAAGATCAGGCCATTTTTGATTAGCAATATCTTCTAGATCAGACCTTACAACCTTTGCTACTTTATGAGTGTTTGGCGTGGCGGAACCTTTTTTTATCTTCGCAGCCTTTCTAAGTAAAACCGATGCTGGCGGGGTTTTTCTGATAAACGTGAATGATCTATCACCATATACGGTTATTACTACAGGTATAGGCAAGCCTGCTTCTAAGCTTTGAGTCTCAGCATTAAAAGCCTTGCAAAATTCCATAATATTCACCCCATGCTGACCAAGAGCGGGACCTACCGGAGGACTCGGGTTTGCCTGACCTGCGGGAACTTGAAGCTTGATATAAGCCTCTACTTTTTTTGCCATTTTATATCTCCTGGGTTCAATCGTAATAGCGCTCTATCGCGCCAAAACTCCCCATAATGAAAAAAACAAAAACCTAAAATTAATATTCTATTACAAATCTAGGCCTTCTCTACTTGGCTGAACTCCAATTCTACTGGAGTAGAGCGGCCAAAAATCAGAACTGCAACATTCAAACGACTCTTTTCGTAGTTAACTCCTTCAACTACACCATTAAAATCGTTGAAAGGCCCATCAGTAACTCGAACCATTTCACCTGGCTCAAACAAAGTTTTGGGTCTGGGCGCCTCAACTCCATCTTCCACTCTCTGGAGTATCGCCTCTGCTTCAGCATCTGTAATTGGTGCTGGGGCATCAGCTTTGCCTCCTATAAAGCCCATAACCCTAGGAGTTTCTTTCACTAAATGCCAAGTCTCATCATCTAAATCCATTTGAACAAGCACATAGCCAGGAAAAAACTTACGCTCTGAACGACGCTTTTGCCCTGCTTTCATTTCTACAA
>CAJXCR010000049.1 GCA_913051825.1 uncultured Halieaceae bacterium | reverse complement strand
CCCCCTTCTATCTCAAACGCCTTACCAGTAACGTGCTTAGACTCAATCGAGGCCAAATAAGCGACCACTGGAGATACATTCTCTGGCGCCCAATAATCAAAACTTCCATCCTCTGGTTTTTTCATCCTCTCAGCCATTTCTGCCACTGCCGTGGTCATGCCTGTGCGAGCGGCCGGAACAATAGTATTTGCTGTAATTCCATACCTTGAGAGCTCCGCAGCCTGATTTAGTGTCAATGCAGCAATACCAGCTTTAGCTGCGGCGTAATTTGATTGACCTATGGAACCTTGCAACCCAGCTCCCGAACTAGTGTTGATGATCCGCGCATTAATCTCAGCCCCCTCCTTTGATTTGCCCCGCCAGTAACGAACAGCATGTGAGCTTATGCAAAAATGACCTTTCAAATGGACCGAAATAATCATGTCCCAATCATCTTCAGTCATCGACGCAAACATCCTATCTCGATTAATTCCAGCATTGTTCACCACGCAGTGCAGGTCACCAAAAGCTTGCAGCGCTTGCTCAACGACATTGAAGCTTTCGCCGTAACTCGTAATATCAGACGTATTTGCTATAGCCTTCCCACCTTCGCTAGAAATCTGCTCCACGACTTTCAATGCTGCAGACTCATTCACATCATTAACAATTACTTTCGCACCTTCTGAAGCCAGCAACTTGGCATGAGATTCGCCTAAGCCTCCTCCTGCCCCAGTTATTATTACAACCCTTCCCTCACAATGTTTTGCCATAAGAATTTACAACCTCTCAATAATGGTCACGTTAGCCTGCCCCCCACCTTCACACATAGTCTGCAAACCATAGCGACCTCCTATGCGTTCGAGCTCATGAAGAAGAGTGGTCATAAGTTTTGTACCGGTAGCCCCCAGTGGATGACCCAGAGCTATTGCACCACCATTAACATTGGTTTTCTCATGTGGATATTCAGTTTCATGCAACCAAGCCATCGGTACACTTGCAAAAGCTTCGTTAATCTCAACCAGATCAATGTCCTCCAGACGCATACCCGACCGTTCCATAGCATATTTAGTGGCTGGAATTGGTGCTGTTAACATCCAGATAGGATCTTCTGCTCGCACACTCATATGCACTATTTTGGCTCGAGGAGTAAGGTTATACCTCAGCAACGCCTCCTCAGAGACAATTAAAACTCCTGAGGCACCATCACAAGTTTGACTTGATACTGCGGCTGTAATAGTCCCTCCTTCTGCTAAAGGATCTAGCTCAGCCATTTTTTCCATCGATGTACTTCGGGGAGTTTCATCCATATCTAGCTCTTCTAGAGGCTGAATTTCCCTAGAAAAAAAACCTTTCTCTATTGCCGACAATGCTCTGCGATGACTCTCCAGTGCAAAGGATTCCATTGCCTCACGAGAAAAGCTCCATTTATCTGCAATCATCTGAGCAGAATTATATTGGGACACTTCTGCATTCCCATAGCGAGAAACCCACCCTTGACTGCCAGAAAAAGGATCATTAAATCCGAGTGGTTGCCCAGCAAGCATAGAGGAACCAATAGGGATCTGACTCATTGTTTGAACACCGCCCGCAATCACAACATCATTTACGCCGGCCATAACGGCCTGCGAAGCGAAATGAATAGCTTGTTGAGATGACCCGCACTGACGATCAATTGTCGTGCCAGGAACCTCATCTGATAATCCTGCGGCCAACCAAGAAGTTCTGGCAATATCACCAGCAAGCGGACCAATCGCGTCCACGCAACCGAAAATCACATCATCATAATCAACGTCTGGTATGTTATTTCGATCAACTAATGTTTTTAGAACATGGGCACCCAGATCTGCGCCATGAATATTTGAAAGTCCACCTCTGCGTCTACCTGTCGGCGTTCGAACCGCATCCAAGATATAGGCTTCAGTCATATTAATCTCCTATGAAAATGTCGCTGCAGGTCCTAATTGGTAGTCATCTGAAAACAACGAATCCAAAAGACGTGCTTTATGAAATCCAAGATCACCACCTGTACTGGACAAAACCAAAGAACGCTTGATAAAAATATGTAAATCGTACTCCCAGGTATAACCCATTGCACCGTGAGCTTGAAGAGAGTTTTTTGCAGCTAAACTCGCCGCTTCACAGGCCGCTATCTTTGCATGCGATACGTGAAGTGATCTTTTTGGCGCATAATGTAGTAAAGAATGCGCAGCTCGGTATACGGAGGGTTTGGCAAACTCGAGCTTAATAGCCACATTGGCCAAAAGATGCTTAACCGCCTGAAAGCTACCTATCGGTTTATTGAATTGATACCTGTCTTTTGTGTAACTCACAGCCAAATCTAACATTCGCTGACTCAAACCCAGTGATTGAGCAGCATTGGCAAAAGCCATCAAATTAATTAGAAGCTCATGAAGACACTCGAATCGTTCGTTTTTCATTAATACTTTTCCCGGCTCGCACTCTTTAAAACTAAACACACGCCTACCAGGATCGATCGATCTAATCGGAGATAGCTCTGCGCCAGTCACGGAACACGCTACCAGATCTTTGTTAGAATTAAATTTTAGAACAAATGCGGATGTGTCGGCGTCCTCCACAAGACCAGTGAAGGGACATGCTACGGAAATCCTGTAATCACCTTTCACCAATCCAGAAAGCAGTTCTCTTGGAAAATCACCCTCCAATTCACACAAAAGTGGAACTACTACAAGCGCCGTGTATACAACAGGCTCGGCCAGTGCAACATAACCACACTCCTCCGCCAATAATACAAAATCGACAGAATTTAAACCAGAACCACCCAATTCTTCTGGAATCGTTGAAGAAATAATACCCAGGTCCAACATTTTTTCCCACAAATCAGTATCTGCAATACCATGGGATTTCCATTGCTTACGCAACCGTGAAGGTGTCACTTCGGCTGTTAATAAATTCCGAGTTGAATCTCGAAAGAGTAACTGTTCTTCGGTAAAAGTAAAATCCACCAATTACCTCGGCATACCTAGCATCCGCTCGGAAATGATATTGCGCTGCACTTCGTTAGTACCAGCATAAATTGGTCCTGATTGAGCAAACAACCAACCCTCAAGCCAGTCTGCAGTTAAATCGGCGCCTGTTATACCAGACATTAAATCGGCTCGAGCACCAATAATGCTAAGGGCAGTCGAGTGCATTGATTGATCAAGCTCCGACCAAAATACTTTGTTTGTTGAAGATTCAGGACCGATATGACCGCCATTGACAAGTCGACTTGCCGTTTGATAGGTCAACAAACAGTAGCTTTCCGCGTCTAAATAGGCCCTCAGTACTGCTTCTCGAATAGACGGATCATTGTCTGCCTGCTGCTTATTTTCTTTATAAAGATCAACCAAAAGACGGGCGGTTTCTTGAAATCGGGCAGGAGAACGGAGCATAAGACCACGTTCAAAACCAGCGGTTGCCATCGCTACCTTCCAACCATCGCCTTCCTCTCCTAGTAGACAGTCGGCAGGGACCTCTACTTCGTCGAAAAACACCTCGGCAAACCCTGTCAAACCGTTTAATTGAGCAATAGGTCTAATGGTCACACCTTTTGAGTTAAGGGGGACGAGTATGAAGGATAATCCATGATGCCTCTCTGACTTAGGATCGGTTCGAAACATACCAAATATCCAATCTGCCCAAACAGCTCTCGTAGACCAAATCTTTTGACCGGTCACTACATATTTTTCACCCTTTCGAATCGCTTTAGTCCGAATTGCTGCCATATCCGATCCGGCATTAGGCTCTGACCATCCTTGCGCCCAGATTTCTTCACCCAATGCCATCTTCGGCAAAAATCTCTCTTTCTGTTCCTTAGAACCAAACTCCATAAGCGTGGGACCAAGCAAGAAAAGCCCATTTTGATTGACTCGCAATGGCGCTTTTGCTCGATAATACTCTTCCTCAAAGATTAGCCACTCGATCAATGAACAACCTCTACCACCGTATTCCTTTGGCCAGGTAACCATTCCCCAATTTCCTGCGTGCAACGTTTTTTCCCAATCGCGATGCTGCTGAAATCCAACCTGAGTATCAAAACTTTCAAGTTGCTCATCTGGCACATTTTCACGGAGCCAACTCCGAATTTCTTTTCGAAATTCTAGCTCCGCTTTAGAAAAGCTAAGATCCATATTAACTTTGCCCTGGAAATTTGGCGTCTCGTTTGTCTACGAAGGCCTCTCTTGATTCAGCTGAGTCGTTTGTAGTGTAAGCTTGCAGAGTAAACCCTTGTTCCCATCGGTATTTATCTTCGAGACATCCATCTTCTATACCGTTGAGCGATTCTTTTGCGAGCGATACCATTTGAGGTGATTTAGCCGCTATTTTTGTGGCTATGTCTCTCGCAGTGGACATTAACTTGTCTCGAGCAACCACCCTCTCTACAGCACCCAAACGATACGCTTCGTGAGCATCAATAAATTCTCCTGTAAAATACATATAACGAACCTTTTGAACCGAAAACATTCTTTGAAGATGAGCGCCTCCTCCCATTGCCCCGCGATCTATCTCCGGTAACCCGAATCGCGCGCACTCCGAAGCAACTAAAATATCACTTGCTCCGGCCATACCGATCCCGCCTCCGAGCACATAACCATGAAGTGCAAGGATTACTGGTTTAGAATTTCTGTGAATGGCCTCAAATGTCTCATAATTACCCCTGTTAACCTCGACAATTAGACTGGGGTCTTCCGCCAATTCTTTGATATCTACTCCAGCGCAAAAACCCTTACCCGAAGCACCAATCACAATTACACGAACTTCCTGATTATTTCCTAGATCGGAAATCTCATTCGCAATGGACAACCATCCCTGGCAATTAAATGCATTGACTGGTGGTTGCTCTAAAATCATTTCAGCGATACCGTCTGAAATTGTTGTTGTAAATGGTTTCGCCATAAAATCCACGCTCTCCTTTATCCAGATGATGCTCTAAGAGCAAATTCCGCAAGTATCTGCTCCGCCTCAGATACAATTCCTTTAACCAGGTCCTCGCAGCTTAATAATTCATCAATTACTCCCGCCACCTGACCGCTAGGTAGAACACCATTAGCCGGATCACCATCAACCATGGCCCTCTGAATAATCATGGGCGCATTTGCGGCCATGATAGATTGAACAACCGTCAAGTCACTTTCTAAGTTCATTTTTAGAGCAGATCGAAATACTTCCATAACGGTAAGACCAGTAAACTTTCGATAAGCCAAACCACTTTTGATCGCAATAACCCACTTTTTAAATATTCCAGCTTCCTCAAGTGTTGAAAGCATCTCATTTAAAATCATACGCTGAGGAATTCCATCAATGGCTCGAGATACAACAATCTCAGCGGGATTATCACAGCTTAAGTATCTATCCAAAGTTTCCTGCGGCGTCGGACTGTCTTTTGTCATCATAAATCGAGTTCCCATGGCTATGCCATCTGCTCCATTAGCCAAAGCAGAAACCAGTCCACGACCATCACGAAACCCGCCTGCAGCAATTACCGGCACATCCTTACCAACCAAATCAACCACCGTTGGCAACAAAAGCGTGGTCGGAATCGCTCCAGTATGCCCTCCTCCTTCTGCCCCTTGAATAGTCACGGCATCTGCACCAAGTTCAACCGCCTTTAAAGCATGCTTAGGCAAACCAACGGTAGGCATACACACTACGTCAGCCTTTTTAAGTCGCTTTATCATATCTTTACCAGGAGATCGTGAGTAACTGACTACCGCAACCTTATAGCTCACCACTAAGTCAACTATATCTTCTGCATTGGGCTGGTACATGTGGAAATTTATACCAAATGGACGATCTGTTAATGACTTCACCTCCTGAATATTCGCTTCTACCTTATCCGCTGGAATAGTCGCTCCAGCGAGAAATCCGATAGCACCAGCGTTGCAGCTCGCGCTAACTAACTTAGGATCAGCAACCCAACCCATTGCTGTTTGAACGATCGGATATTGACATCCCAATAGTTTAGTTAGCCGAGTTTCGAGCACCTAATTAGCACTCCCTCGAAGATCATCCTTAATCTGGGAAGCACGCAGATTATGCGGATCTAACGAAGCGATAATATCTAGCTGCAAACCTGTAGGAACAATTGTCTCTGGCAAAGGATCTGGTACAAAAAGTTCAAAACCGGTATTTTCAATAACCGTCTCAAGGCTTACCCCTGGGTGCAAAGACCTTAATCTCGGTTGATAATCTGGTCCGCCAAAGTCCATGACACAGAGATTAGTAACAATACGATGAATATCGATTTCCTCTAAAGAATGTCCACGAGGCAAACGAGAGGGGTTATAGCCTACCGAGGAAACGAAGTCACATTCGCCGGTGACAAATACTCTTTTCGTATGCGCAGGACAGAAAAAGCTATTTCGATGAGAAATAGAGTTTCCAGGAAAACCTCGCGAACCGAGCATCATCACCTTCGGTTGTCGATAATCTTCACCCAGTGCTGAGATATTTGTCTGCCCAAAGCGATCTATTTGCGATGGGCCAACCATAGCATGACGCCTACCACTCCATACATTATCAAAAATTCTTGAAAATCCCATCCAACTTTCATTTGCCTGAATAAAATTTGCGTCGCGAGATCCTATTGGATTGGGCTCAGATAACATAAAGCTTTCCGAGTCGGTCATCATTAAATCTCTGTTGCACGTCTTCATTGCAAGGCTAGCCGCCAAACGAGGAATAATTCCTAT
The DNA here is from genome assembly GCA_913051825.1 of uncultured Halieaceae bacterium. Classification (GTDB taxonomy): domain Bacteria; phylum Pseudomonadota; class Gammaproteobacteria; order Pseudomonadales; family Halieaceae; genus CABYJX01. The sequence continues at coordinate 8,104 of CAJXCR010000049.1, read as the reverse complement.
ACCAGTCGCCAAAGACTCTCCATCTTCTTCAAAGGCTTGACTGGCAGATGCAATACAAAGTTCAGCCAAGGTAAATTCAACACCCATAAAACGCTCCTAATAAGCCGGCAAAGGCAAATTACGTATGGCCTGCAATCCGCCAACTTTACTTTGGTAATCATTCTCGTCCTTACCCAAGTAAGCTTCCAGATAGCCTTTTATTCCGTCAGTTTTCGCAAACTCTGCATAAGACCGAAAATGTTCCGAATCAAAGCCATATAATGGTGCACAGGAACTGGGGTGCGCACCACCTTCAATTAAAACAACTGAGTCAGTGACCGCCCGCTCCCAAAACACCTTCCGTGCAGCATTTTCATCATTAAAGAAGCTCTCAGATACTAGTTCATCACAGGATACGATCGTGTTTTGAGCGGCGCGGGCGAACCAATCATCCATGTAGTGATCTGGTCCACTGATCTGACATACTCCCCTGCAATCCGCGTGATCAACATGAATCAAGGCGGCATCAAGCTCTAGCGCAGGCATCGCAACCCATTCTTTATCATCATATGGGCTGTTTATAATTTTGATTTCTGAAGTTTTTTCGACTATATCCGTACCCAACCCTACCGCTGTCGGAATAAACGGGATTCTCCAGGCAGCCGCACGAAGGCCCTGGAGCATCATACCTTCATCTATCTCGAGTACATCCAGCTTACCGCTTTGTCTTGCCTGACGAAAGAAAGGCTCTAATGGAATAAAATCCAACGAAACAAAGGCAAAAATAAGCTTGGACACTCGCCCAGCTGCACAAAGCATACCGACATCTGCACCACCATATGAGACCAAGGTTAGATCATTTAAATTCGTACGAAGGATTTCTCGAACTAATGCCATCGGCTTTCGCCTGGGACCCCAGCCACCAATACCTATCGTCATACCATCTTCAAGCTGGCCAATCGCTTCTTTAGCACTTTTTACTTTATTCATTCAAAGATCCTTCTTTTTCTTCGAATCTGACTGAAGAATATAATAATTTTGCATTTTAGATGAATCCTCAATTCCTATTACCATTTTCACAAGGATTGAAACACTGCTTCATCCATGAAATCCATTCGAGGAATGCAACAGGTATTTGTCAGAAACACAGTTTATCCTAGAAAATCTGAACATATAGCTCGAAGCCGATTTTTTTGGACCTTACCACTCGCATTAACAGGAAGATCTTCAACAATTTCTATCTTTCTCGGGATCTTGTAGTTGGCCATATTTTCCTTAGACCACGCCAGGATTGCTTCTGTATCTAAAGACGCATTGGAATCTGCGACAACAAAAGCAAAGGCAACCTCACCCAATCGTTCATCTGGAACTCCAATCACTGCTGCCCTGCTGACCCCTGGGAATTCACATAGCTGGGACTCAATTTCCGCTGGATAACAATTAAATCCACCTACGATAAACATATCTTTCAAACGATCAGTAATTTGTAAATATCCGTCCTCTCCAAGCACACCTATGTCCCCTGTCTTAAGCCAACCATCAGATGTAATAGTCTCTTTAGTTGACTCAGGGTCATTTAAATACCCTTTCATAACATTGAATCCTCGACACCAAACTTCACCCGGAAGTCCCGGAGCTACAGGCAGTCCATTAGAATCAACACATTTGATCTCTACACCGGGCATCGCACAACCAGAGGACCTGGATATTAATTCTGGAGAGTCACCTTCGCGACAGATCGACACGACACCACAAGTTTCGGTCAAACCATAAGCTGTTAAAACAACATCAAACCCAAGCTCTGCCTTCATCTTTCTTATTAGTTCTGGCGGAACAGGAGCGGCTCCCGTTACCGCAAGTCTAAGACTAGAAAGATCCCGTCCATTTCTGAAAGAACTCTCTAGCAACGAATAATAGATAGTAGGTGGGCCAGGAAGAACGGTAATCCTTTCGGATACGATTTTTTCAATTACTGACGAAATATCAAAGCTGCGTGCTGGTAGAATAAGAGAACCACGCATCAAGCAAGCTAACCAACCGGCTTTATATCCGAAAGAATGAAAAAAAGGGTTAATAACCAGATAACGATCTTTTTTAGTTAGTCCAACAGTCCTACTCCAAGTCGCGAATGTTCGCAACGTTTGACCATGGGTCGTCACCACTCCTTTTGGACGTCCGGTAGTTCCAGAAGTAAACATTATATCTAGGGGACTTTCGGCGGTTAAAGCATGCTCGCGTTGCTCCAATGTCTCAATAGAAACTGTCGAACCTCTATTTAAGAACTGCTCCCAGGAGCTGGCATTCGAGTCTCTTACATCTAAGTAAATTATCTCTCGGAGAGTCGGAGTTTCTTCATCACTTATTAACTGTTGGTAGTCGATTCCTAAAAATTCCTTAACAGTAAATAATAGTTTGATCTCAGCATGGTTCAAAATAAAGGCCGCCTCAGAACCTTTTAGTCTTGTATTCATAGGAACCAAGAGCGCACCGACGGTCTGAATCGCTAGAGAAGCCACGATCCAATTTATTATGTTGGGAGCCCAAATACCAACAGCATCACCCGTTCCAATACCGCTAGCAATCAGTGCTTGTGCTCCTTTAATTCTTGCTGCATCAAGCTCCATAAAGCTCAAGCTGATGCCCTGATCAACCAACACGGATCGATTACCATAGGCTTTTGCCGCAAGCCTAGAAAGCTCTGGAATCGTATTAGCTTCTGACGGATCAATATCCATTTAAATTACTCGATAACACTCAACTAATATCTAAGAAAAATGCTGAGCAAGACAAAGAGAATAGACCTCACCCATACCCGCCTTTCTCTATTTTTGAACGCGTCTTGAAATAGATGGAAGGGTCGGCTAGCCCAAGGCTATCCCGCACCTGATCAATAGGCAAATGCAACTTTTTCTCCCACCAAACACCCGGCAACCAAGCGCTATTTTTAGCAAGTGCCTTCGCCTCATCAAGACACGCATCAATAGGAAGCTGAGGGTGATCACGCCTATATTGCCGTCTACCCATAAAAAGAACCAAGGCAATACCTCGATTAAAATGCAGCGTATTGCTAAAGGCAAGTAAGCATAATTCGCCTAGCTCATCTCTACCGTAACGCGTGACCACATGGAACAAGTCGTGGATATCTCGCAGACGCTCACCCATCCATTTCTCATCCAGAGTTTTATATCTTATGTAAGTGCTAACTTCGCTTTCATTTATTAGCTCTTCAGCACTAATTGATTCGGAATGAATAAATTCTGTATAAAACGAACCAAGCGAATCACTCAAAGAGAACTCAAGGTTACCTAATTCATTTACTATGCTAGGCTTCTCCAGCAAAAGGGCTCTGCCTTCTTCACAATGAGATAATCGATCCACAGCTCGCGAAACGCTCTTACCCTTTAACGCATCAATAATGATAAAAACTTCTTCTGTTCTAGCAGGATCAGAAATCAATCGCTTAACTGATTTCCAGGCCACATAGGGTCGAATTCTGTTTTCTGAAGCAATCAAAGCACTAATCATGAGTTCATCAAATGCTTAGGCTTATTGATTCTCTTTCATTCGGGAAAGACATAATCTTTAAAGATATCTCTTAACTTTGTTTTCTGAATCTTGCCTGTTGCGGTGTGAGGTATTTCGGCAACAAACTTGACATCATCTGGAATCCACCACTTGGCTATCTTACCTTCAAAATAGGACTTCAATTCCGCTACGGGCAATTCTTCGCCTTCTCCTAAGGTGACTACTATCAAAAGTGGACGCTCTCCCCATTTTGGATGTGGCCGCCCAATTACTGCCGCCTCCGCAACCTGAGGATGTCCAGTAGCGCAATTTTCAACTTCAATTGATGATATCCATTCCCCTCCAGATTTAATAACATCTTTTGTTCGGTCAGTGATAGCGACAAAACCTTGGGCATCTATGGTTGCCACATCTCCTGTTTCAAACCAACCTTCTTCCGAATGCGCCTCAGAGCTAGCTACCTCATAATACCCTGAACAGATCCAAGGTCCTCTAACTTTTAGCGCGCCAAATGCCTCTCCATCCCAAGGCAACTCTATTCCATCATCATCTACGATTTTTACATCAACGCCATAAATCGGTCGACCTACATTAGTTCGAAGTGCCGCAAAAGTATCTGGACTATATTGCTCTCTATGCGCGCCCGTCGGATTAGAAGTCCCAAGAGGACTCATTTCCGTCATACCCCAGGCGTGTCGAGTATCAACCCCATAGCTATCGAACTCTTCCATTATGGACAACGGGCAGGCAGAACCACCGACGGTAACACGCTTGAGACTATCAACTGACTCTCCGCTGGTTCTAAGATGGTTGAGTAGATTAAGCCAAACCGTAGGGACACCAGCTGAAGTAGTAACTTTCTCTTCATTTATAAGTGCTGCCAAAGTAGGCCCATCACCCATCTTATTACCAGGCATTACCATCTTGGCCCCAACCGCTGGACAACAATAGGGAGTCCCCCAGGCGTTAACATGGAACATTGGCACAATAGGCAAAACAACATCAGATGAAGAAATATTCAAAGCGTCCGGCATCAAAGCTCCATAGGTATGCAAAACCGTCGATCTATGGCTATAAAGCACACCTTTTGGGTTACCGGTGGTTCCAGAGGTGTAGCAAAGAGCACAAGCCGAATCTTCGTCTAATTCGGGCCAGCAGAACTTGTCGCTATTTTCCTCTACAATTGTCTCGTAGCAAAGCACATTACTTATGCTTGTCTCAGGCATGAACTCTGAACTGGTCATAACCACCCAGCCTTTAACATTGTGACATTGATCTGCAATACTCTCGATCAAGCCAAAAAAGTCAGGATCCAAGAAAACGTATGAATCAGCAGCATGGTTAATTATATAAATAATCTGCTCTGGAAAGAGGCGAGGATTGATGGTGTGACACACAAATCCCGCACATGAGGCGGCATAGTAGGTTTCGAGGTGACGATGATCATTCCACGCTAAGGTCGCAACGCGGTCTCCTTTGGTCAGCTTCCAACCATCAAAAGCATTTGCCAAACATCTTGCACGCCGAAAAGCTTCCGCATAAGTGTATTTGTATCGAGGATTATCGTTACTGACGGAGACTATTTCTGTTTTACCAGCAAACCGTTCTGCATGACGCATTATCGAAGTCACAGTTAGCGGGACATTCATCATTAAACCATTCATTTATTGTCTCCTGAATAATATTGAAAGTGAAAGACAGTATGTCACTGCACTATCAACTAACGCTTAAAAACCCAGCGATCTTCTTTGTCTATAAAGACATGTCCTTCTCGCTCAAGTTTAATCAAGTGAGCGGTCATCGACAGTTTTGCCCATTCGTGGAGTGATGAGTCTACGTCGGTATAAACGATCACTACAAGTTCATCAAGGTTCGCAGGTGAGATGCTCTTTAGTCCGGCTAATACCTTTCTCTCTCTGCCAAGTCGATGCGCAACCAACTTCTCAACTTCTGCCCTACAGTCAGGTATTAAATCTCCGTGCCCCGGTGCTATATATTTAATCTCATAATCGAGTATGCGCCTGAGTGAATTGATATAATCAGTCATGTCACCACCGGGAGGCACAATGACCACGGTCGACCCATTCATTATATGATCGCCGGCAAAAACTATTCCTTGCTGCTCCAACAAATAGCAATAATGGTTGCTGACATGGCCAGGAGTCCAGATAGCCCGCAGATCCCAATCATCGCCATGAATAATCTCATCATCGTTAATTTCTAGATCTGGAGAGAAACTTGTATCTTGATGCAGGCCGTCATTTGCAAACGCACCAACAACTTTCGCACCAGTTTTCTCTTTCAATATAGCGGCAGCTGGAGAATGATCCGGATGAGTATGTGTGCAAAGTATCCAACGTATCCGCTCTTGTCCTAATTTTAACAACGCATCGATATGCTCTGGTATATCAGGTCCAGGATCTATAACCGCTAACTCATGCTCGCCTACCAGATAGGTATTCGTACCATCACCTGTCATCGGTCCAGGATTAGGTGCGATGATCCTTCTTACCAAAGAAGTCAATCTCTCAGGGTTACCGTAAGCAGGCATAACAAAAACTCAAATCTCAAGCCCATGAATCGAAACCTGTGGATTAATATCAGCTTCGTAATCCACACCATCCACCTCGAAACCAAATAACTGCATAAATTCCCTTCGATAACCGATAAAATCAGACAATTCGTGGAGGTTTTCAGTGGAGATATTCTGCCATATAGTCGCAACCTCTCTTTGGACTTCAGAATCTAATTCTCTCTCATCTACTCGCAGTCGACCCTCATCATCTACCAACGGATGTTCACCATAGAGAGAGCTGCGAAAAAGCCTATCAATCTGCTCAATGCACCCTTCATGGGAACCTCTTGATTTCATCACTTTGAACAAAATGGCAAGATAAATAGGCATGGCCGGAATGGCAGCGCTGGCCTGAGTTACTACAGCCTTTAGAACTGAAACTTTGGCATCCAAATCGAGATGAGAAGATCTTTCACGTATCTGCAGGACTTTGCTATCGAGATCTTTTTTTGCAGCGCCAATAGTTCCATGCCAGTAAATATCCCAAGTAATCTTCTCACCGATATAAGTATACGCCGTTGTTTTTGCTCCAGTTGACAAAACGCCTGCCGAATCTAGACATTCCATCCACATCTGCCAATCTTCACCACCCATAACCATTACTGTATGGTCAATTTCCTCTTGTGTGGCCGCCTCTAAGTGATAATCTTGTATTTCCTCTTTATCCGTATTAACTCCCTTCTGAGTAGTTGAAGACCCGATGGGCTTTAGAGTAGAGCTATATATTTCTCCATCAACTGGATGAAGTCGACGAGGCGCTGCAAGACTATAAACAACCAGGTCTACCTGACCAAGGTCCTTAGAGATAGCATCTATCGTCTCAAGTTTTACCTCTTGGCTAAAAGCATCACCATTAATGCTGCGAGCATAAAGACCATCGGTATCAGCAAATCGATGAAATGCCGCTGAATTATACCAACCAGCACTCCCGGTTTTTTTCTCGCTACCAGGTTTTTCAAAAAACACACCTAGCGTGGAGGCCCCACATCCATAAGCGGCTGCTATACGCGAGGCAAGACCATAACCGGTAGAAGCACCTATCACCAAGACGCGCGCTGCTCCGCCTGCTATTTTATCTTTTGCTTTAACGTATTCTATTTGACGTCGAACATTTTCTTCACATCCTAAAGGATGTGAAGTTGTGCACAAAAATCCTCGTACTCTAGGTCGAATTATCATAACCAAATCACTGTAATTTAATTTTTTCGATTGTAGCTCAAGAAATTCTAGCACAAGCCGATAGGCAATTTCGCTCATCACTTGTATTGTTTAAGCGCATAAAGTTCAATGCGAAATCAACTATCATCGAGAAAGCACGATGGAAGAAACACCTCTATTGATCGAAACAAATCCAAGCTGGCTTCAAGCAGTGTTGAGGGACTTTGACAGTTTTCTTCAAGATCATGCTGCTGCAGAAAAAAAAGCATCTGGGATGGCAATATCTATGCTATCCCATTATCCCGATCGGATACTACTTGTAACTAAAATGGCTGATTTAGCTATCGAAGAACTAACTCACTATAGAGAAGTTTTACGATGGATACATTCGCGAGGCTTAGTCACAGCGCCAGATACTAAAGATCTATATGTGCTCGGCCTTAGGCAAGTGATTCGAAAAGAAACAGACACCTATCTGCTAGATAGACTGCTCACGGCAAGTGTGATCGAGGCTCGTGGCGCTGAGCGTTTTGCCTTAATTGCTGACGCAATTGAAATACCACCATTGAAAAATTTCTACCAATCGTTGGCTAAATCTGAAGCAAGGCATTACAGGTTATTTTTAGATTTAGCACAAGAATATTTTGATAGTTCTGTTATAGAACTAAGGTGGAACCAGATTCTAAACATTGAAGCAAAGGTGGTGTCCGAGCTTCCCATTCGTGCAGCACTCCATTGATTCCAAAGAATGCGATTAAAAAATATCTCTGCAATTTTTCAGAGTCTTTAAACTTAGAGGCGCCGACCAATCTGAAATGGCATTATGCACTTGTTATTCCAGCATACCGAGAGTCGAAATCTTTGTTT
>CAJXCR010000048.1 GCA_913051825.1 uncultured Halieaceae bacterium | reverse complement strand
GTGATTCACTAGATAAACTTAAGCTAAAGATAAAGGAACTTCATAGCGATCTAAACAAAAAAGCAAATGATCTTTAAGATAAAAAGATATCCAGGAAATGTGATTTTTTTGGCTAGCGCCAAAAAAATGTAAGCGATTTCCTAAGTTCGATAAGCTGCATTGATCTTTACATAATCGTAAGAAAGATCGCTGGTCCAAATAGTAGTGGAGTAGCTTCCAGATCCAAGAAGAACTCGTATCACGATCTCATCAGAATTCATTGCTGAGACCCCGATTTCTTCGCGGTAACTAGCTGCTCTAGCACCATATTCAACGACCAATTCGGAATTAATTTGTATTGAAACTTTATTTATATCTAGAGAATCTACATTTGCTCGTCCAATTGCAGCAAGCAGCCTACCCCAGTTAGGATCAGAGGCAAAAATAGCAGTCTTCACTAATGGTGAATGCGCTATAGTAAAAGCAATTTCAAGGCATTCCTTCTCACTTGCTCCTTCTTCTATAATTATAGAAATGAATTTTGTCGCACCTTCGGCATCTCTAACCAAGCTTTGAGCAAGATCGATACAAACTTGTTCTAGTGACGAATAAAATATTTGTGCTTCAGGGCTATTTTTATCATCTATAACAGGCACTGGAGAAGCCCTTGTAGCCAACAGAGCACAAGCGTCATTCGTAGAGGTGTCGCCATCTATCGTAATCCGATGAAAGGACTTCTCTACTGCCATTTCTAGAAAATACTGCAAAACATCATGCGAAATACTTAAATCCGTACCTATAAAAGCTAAAGTCGTAGCCATATTTGGACGAATCATGCCTGCTCCTTTAGCTATACCGGTTATAACCGACCGATGATCGCCGAAAAATATTTCCTTGGAAAAACCTTTTGCACAGGTGTCTGTAGTCATTATTGCTTCGGCAGCTTTATTCCAAGAGTCTTCTTTTAGCTGAGTTACTAGTTGATCAAAGGAGCTTTCGATTAAGTGCACAGGAAGAGGCTCACCAATTACTCCTGTAGAAAAGGTTAATATTTCTTCAGTTTCATAATCTAAAGAACCAGCCGTGACCTCAGCACAACGAACTGCATCTAGATAACCTTGCTTGCCAGTTCCCGCATTAGCATTACCACTATTTATAATAAAAGCTCTTGGTCTATGATCGCAGCTTTTTAAATGACTCCTAGAGACGAGTACTGGCGCAGCACAAAATAAATTCTTTGTGAATACTGCAGCGCACGTAGTTCCTGGAATCACATCAATTAAGACTAAATCTGGCTTTCGATGATTCTTGATTCCTGCTGAACCAACAGCTAGACGCAGACCGTTTACAGGCAGCAGATTAAGTAACATTCTCTTTATTTCCTATAGAACAAACTATTCACTTACTAATGAACCACAGCAGTGCTTATATTTCTTCCCACTTCCACATGGACAAGGCTGATTGCGACCCACTTTAGGTTGTTCTCGAGTAAAAGTGCCAGCTCTATTCTCCTCTACCGATTCCAAAGAATCATTGGTTGAACCTTCTGATCCGACTGCATGATGATAATCTAGATTCTCTTTTTCAGCTCTTTCTCTACGCTGCCTCGCCATAATCAAAGATTCATTTTCTCGACTGACTTCTACATTTGATAAAAACTTTATAACCTCGTATTTTACATTTTCTAAAAGCTCTTCAAATAACGCAAAAGATTCACGTTTATATTCCTGTTTAGGATTTTTTTGTGCATATGCTCTCAAATGTATGCCTTGTCTAAGCTGATCCATTAATGCAAGATGCTCCTTCCAAAAAGTATCAAGTATTTGAAGCATTACTTGCTTCTCAATATTTAAAATATCTCTCCCAACTTCATTACATTTTGAATCATATGCAAACTGAACTTCATCACAAATTCGCACTCTAAGACTTTCTTCATGAAGTTTTTCATCAGAATCTAGCCATAGCTCTATTGGTATAGTGATAGTAAAATCTTGTTCTAACTGCTTTTCAAGCCCCTTTATATCCCACTGCTCTTCAATACTCATCGGTGGAATGAAACTATCTATAACTTGATTAACTACATCTATGCGGATTTGCTTAATAGTCTCAGAGATATCTTGTTCTTCTAGCAAATTATTCCGCTGTTGGTAGATTACTTGCCTCTGATCATTCGCAACATCATCATATTCAAGCAGTTGTTTACGTATATCAAAATTTCTGGATTCTACTTTTTTCTGAGCTTTTTCAATAGAATTAGTTACAAGCTTATGTTCGATAGCTTCACCCTTATCCATTCCCAACGCCTGCATGAAATTCTTAACTTTTTCAGAAGCAAAGATCCTCATTAAATTATCATCAAGAGATAAATAAAATCTAGAAACTCCTGGGTCGCCTTGACGTCCTGCCCTTCCTCTCAATTGATTATCGATACGCCTTGATTCATGCCTCTCAGTTCCCAGTACATGCAAGCCACCTACATCTAAAACTTTTTCATGCCTTTTTTTCCAGTCTCGTGTTAACGCTTCAATTTCGCCTTCCGAAATATTCTCACGAGATTTTAATTCAACCTCAAGATTACCTCCAAGAACGATATCAGTACCACGACCAGCCATATTAGTTGCTATAGTAACCATGCCTGGCCGACCAGCCTGAGCAATAATTTCCGCTTCCTGCGCATGATATTTTGCGTTTAAAACTTTATGTTCGATACCTGTCTGCTTAAATTTCAGAGACAACTCTTCTGACGTTTCCACAGATGCAGTACCCACAAGCACAGGAGCTTGCTTGCTTATGCATTCTTGAACATCAGCAATAATCGCATCATATTTTTCCTCTCTAGATAGAAAAACCAAATCATTCATATCTTCTCTAATCATTTGAACATTAGTCGGAATTACTAAAACCTCTAATCCATATATTTGTTTAAATTCAAACGCTTCAGTGTCTGCAGTACCTGTCATACCAGAAAGCGTGGAATACTGTCGAAAGTAATTTTGAAATGTAATTGAGGCAAGAGTTTGACTCTCTTTTTGAATTTGCACCCCTTCTTTTGCTTCTAGCGCTTGATGCAAACCTTCCGAAAGACGTCTCCCTTCCATAGTCCGACCTGTGTGCTCATCAATTAAAACTATTCTTCCATCCTTAATTATATATTCGACATCTTTCTTAAATAAATTATGTGCTCGTAAAGCTGAATGTATATGATGCAACAAGGTCAGATTTGTCGGAGCGTAAAGACTTTCTCCCTCCTCTAATAAATTTGCAGCTATAAGCAATTCTTCTGTTAGCGCATGTCCATCTTCGGTTAGTTCGATTTGGCGTAACTTTTCATCTACTATAAAGTGTCCTTCTAAATCATCGTCAGACTGCTTTTTCAATTTTGGCATTAAACGATCGATGCTTTTGTATAAATCCGAACTTCCTTCTGACGCACCCGATATAACCAACGGTGTACGAGCTTCATCTATAAGTATGGAATCTACTTCATCAACTATTGCAAATGACAGATCGCTCTGAAGTTTATCTTGAATCGAAAAAGCCATATTATCTCGAAGATAATCAAAGCCAAATTCATTATTAGTGCCATAAATTATATCTGCTTGATATGCGGCTCGTTTCTCGCTTTCTGATTGTCCGGAAGTTATTACACCAACAGAAATGCCAAGGAATTCGTAAATAGGTTTCATCCAATTCGCATCTCTCTGTGCTAAATAATCATTTACTGTGACTATATGAACGCTATTACCATTTAGCGCATTCAAGTAAGCCGGAAGTGTCGACATCAATGTCTTGCCTTCCCCTGTCCGCATTTCTGCAATCTTTCCTTCGTATAGTCCAATTCCACCTATCAACTGGACATCAAAATGACGAAGACCCAAGGTTCTCCAACTTACTTCTCTAACTACTGCAAAAGCTTCAGGAAGAATATGATCGAGGTCTTCTCCTGTGAGGAGTCTCTCTCGAAGAGCTTTTGTTTTCGCGGCCAAATTAGAATTTGATAACTCTTTAAAAGAAGCCTCAAATGTATTGATCACATTTACTACTCTTTCAAGTCTTGCCAACTCTCGATTATTACGCGTGCCAAAAAGTTTTTTAAGCAATCTATTTATCATATTTGTTTCCAGGTTATCCGAAAGCGAAACTTTCAATTAGCTATTGAAAGTTTTATGAAGAAAATATTGAAGGGATAAACTAAGGTTGAGTACGTTTAATATACTTAGAAGGGTCTATGGCTTTTCCATTCTTGTAGACTTCCAGATGAACATGAGCTCCTGTAGATCTGCCGGTCGAGCCTACTAAAGCTATAGGTTTGCCTCTTGGAACTAATTCACCAACTTTAACTAAATTTTCCTGGGCATGGGCATAACGCGTCCTAAAACCATCACTATGAGAGATTTCCACCATCTCTCCATAACCTTGCATATAACCTGAATAAGTGACGATACCAGCACCAAGAGAAAGAACTTCATGCCCCTCTGTGCCAGCAAAATCAACGCCCTGATGTAAAGCAAGTTTTCCCGTAAAAGGATCAGTACGGCGGCCAAAAGGCGATGAGATCCAACCTTTATTAACTGGCCATCCAGATATTTCTGAATCCGCCTGGGAATTTTCTCCCCTAATTACATTCTCTAAATTTTCAATTTGCCGAACACGATCATAGATCTTCTCTTCCAGAATTCTAATCTTGTCCATTAAATCACTTTGAAATCCAGTATCAATTTCATTTATTAAAGGTCCACCAAGCGCTGGTTCGTTGGAAAAATCAAATTCTTCATTTTCTATACCAACTAAATTGGTTAGATGAATTCCAAGAGCATCCATACGCGTCAATTTCGCCTGTAACTTTCCTAGGGATATTGTCATAGCTCGAATGTTAGATTGAAAATCTTCTTGAAGAATCGTTAACTCTTTTGATTGCTCTTCTACCTGATCTCTCAGATTGCCAAGAGAAACCACCGGCTCATCGAGCTTTGCTCCAGTTTGATAACCAATCCCTAGAAGACCTAATGGAATTCCCACGCAGCAGAATGACAAGACAGCAGTTGTCCAGCGTCGAAACTCAAAAGTCCTAGTTCGCCCATGCGAATCACGAATAAAGATTAGTTTCATTGGTCTGAAATCACAAATATCAAAAGAATCGCCCCCGATTATGCCATAATCAAAATTTTCGCTCTACACTGTTCGCGGCGGCAGAGAAGGGTTACATTTGAGTTAATAAAGGAGAAGCGCCATAAGTTACTGGAGCAACATCTGAATCAGGAAAGGTTACTTTTTCCCATGCATCTGGATTGGCAATTAATGCTCTAATCAAGGCATTGTTGAGGGCATGCCCTGACTTATATGCTTTAAATTCTCCAATCAAACTATTACCTAAAAGATACAGGTCACCAATCGCATCTAGAACTTTATGTCTTACAAATTCGTCACTATAACGCAACCCATCTTCATTAAGTATTCTATATTCATCCACAACAATTGCATTATCAACACTACCACCGCGAGCTAATCCTCGCGATCGCAAGTACTCTACTTCATGCATAAATCCAAAGGTTCTAGCTCTCGACACCTCCTTTACAAATGAGGTATTTGCAAAATCCAGAGATACTTCTAACGAATGGTCATGGAAAACAGGATGGTCGAAATCCAAACTAAATGAAACCTTAAAACCTTCGAATGGAGAAAGGCTCGCTACCTTATCTCCATCTTCGACGCTAACCGGGCTCTTGATTCTTACAAACTTCTTAGCAGAAGCTTGCTCTTCAATTCCAGCCGATTGTATCAAGAAGACAAAAGGCGCAGCGCTACCATCCATTATAGGCACCTCAGGCGCACTGACATCCACATAGGCATTATCTATACCTAGACCAGCCATCGCTGAAAGAAGATGTTCCACAGTAGAAACCTTCCCTTCCGCAGACGCCAATGTGGTCGATAAATTTGTATCTCCGACATTTTCCACTAACGCGGGTATTTCTAAAGCTGGTTTCAAATCTACTCGTCTAAAAATTATCCCAGTGTCTTCAGGAGCCGGAGCAAGAGTAAGAAAAACTTTTTCACCAGTGTGCAAGCCAACGCCAGTAGCCTTAATGACATTTCTTAATGTTCTCTGTCTAATCATAAAGCCACCACCATCTTTCTCCAAGCCTAAACAATTTTTGCAAAAAACAAGCCGCTAAAACACAGCGAGATAATTAGTCTGCTTGTTTTCGCAAAAAAGCTGGAATATCGAAATATTCCTCTGCAACCTGATTCTTACTATCCGTATCGGACGAATTCTTTTCCCGATTCTTTACCAAGCTTTGTCTACGATCAGCAGGCAAATCATAGCCTCCATAGTCGGGTCGGCTATCATCAGGCAAAACGCGTTCAGAAACCACCTGAAGTGGTATTTTTACCGTTTCAGCGGATAGCCCTGTAGCAACGACAGTAACCTTTAGATCTTCATCCATTTCCGGATCAATTACCGTCCCCACTACTACAGTCGCGTCTTCTGACGCAAACTCTTCAATTGTATCTCCGACCTCAGCAAACTCTCCAAGCGAAAGATCTAAACCTGCCGTGATATTCACAAGAATTCCTCGAGCACCTTGTAAATCAATATCATCAAGTAATGGGCTGTTTATGGCCTTCTCCGCCGCTTCTCTAGCTCGGCTATCCCCTGCTGCAGTACCTGTTCCCATCATAGCTGCACCCATCTCCGACATAACGGTTCTAACATCAGAAAAATCAACATTTATCATCCCGGGTCGAATAATAAGGTCAGCTATCCCTTGCACGGCTCCCAGCAGTACATCATTAGCTTCTTTGAAAGCATTTAGTAAGCTGGTATTTTTCCCCAGAACCTCTAATAATTTCTCGTTTGGTATAGTTATTAGAGAGTCTACATACTGAGAAAGTTCCCTAACTCCCTCCGCTGCTACAGAAAGTCGTTTTTTTCCTTCAAATTGGAAAGGCTTAGTCACAACAGCGACGGTGAGAATACCCATTTCTTTAGCAACTTCAGCGACGACTGGGGCCGCACCTGTGCCAGTCCCTCCCCCCATGCCGGCGGTAATAAAAACCATGTCGGCCCCATCAAGAACATCCGCTATTCGATCACGGTCTTCTACTGCAGCAGCACGACCTATTTCAGGATTAGCACCAGCACCCAGTCCTTTGGTTATATCACTACCTAACTGTAAAGTAGTTGGGGAGGAAACATCTGCTAAGGACTGCGCGTCGGTATTTGCACAAATAAACTCAACACCTTCAATCTCTTTATCAATCATATGCTTCACAGCGTTGCCGCCGCCACCGCCAACACCTACCACCTTGATGACAGCATTTTCAGCTATGTTATCTATCAACTCAAACATGGTTTTTCTCCCTTTTAAAATTAACAGACCAATTTTACAAACTACAAAACATCTTCAATCTAAAAATTTTCTTGAAGCCAGTTCTTTAAATTATCTAAAAGTCTTGAAATCCCACCTGGCGTATGAAGAGAGGAGTGGTAATTATCAAAATTCTCCGCTCCATAATGCAATAAACCAACACCAGTAGAATAGATTGGATTGCGCAAGATATCTTTAAGCCCAGAAATTGATTGAGGATATCCAACTCTAACAGGCATATGAAAAATCTCCTCCGCCAATTCCACCGCACCTTCCATACGAGAGGTTCCGCCAGTTAAAACGATACCTGCCGGTATTAAATCTTCCAAACCACTGCGGCGAATCTCCGCCTGGACAAGAGTAAATAACTCGTCATAACGGGGTTCAACAACTTCCGCCAACGCTTGCCTAGACAAATCTCTGGGAGGTCTATCTCCAACACTTGGAACTTTTATTCTTTCTTCGGCTCCAGCCAGTTGAGCAAGTGCACATGCATAACGAATCTTAATGTCTTCGGCATGCTGGGTGGGAGTTCTAAGCGCCATCGCAATATCATTAGTGACTTGATCACCAGCTATAGGAATAACACCCGTATGCTCAATAGAACCTTCCACGAAGATTGCTACGTCAGTAGTACCTCCACCAATATCTACCAAGCAAACTCCTAAATCACGCTCATCTTCAGTCAAAACAGCGTAGCTAGATGCCAATTGTTCTAAAATAACATTCTCTACTTCCAAACCGCAGCGACGAATGCATTTCTCTATATTCTGTACGGCATTTACCGCGCATGTTACAAGATGAACTTTTGCCTCCAATCGGACACCCGACATACCCAACGGTTCTCTAATACCTTCCTGATTATCAATTAAGTATTGTTGAGGCAAAACATGGAGCACTCTTTGGTCAGCTGGAATGGCGACTGCTTGCGCGGCTTCAATAACTCTATCTAAATCAGCAGACATCACTTCGTTGTCCTTAATAGCTACAATTCCATGCGAATTTAAGCTTCGGATATGACTGCCTGCGATCCCAACAAATACTGAATTAATCTGATTCCCCGCCATCAGCTCAGCCTCCTCAATAGCTCTTTGGATAGACTGAACAGTAGATTCGATATTTACCACAACTCCTTTTTTCATTCCCTTTGAAGAATGAGAACCTAATCCCACTACTTCTATAGAACCATCCTGATTTAACTCTGCTACTAGAGCGAGCACTTTAGAAGTGCCAATATCCAGGCCTACGATCGTACGCTTTTCTTGATTACCCATTGGCGATAATCTCCTGCAAGATATGAAGATTTTGGTTTTCTTCATTTAAAACCTTCTCTTTGAAAACTAAAGCAAATCCATTTACATATCTCAAATCCACTCTCTCTATGTCTTCGTCATTAACGTTAAGATGTGAAATGTGTGATACAAAACGTCGCAGCCCATACAAAAAGTTCTCTTTGTTTAGGAAAAGTTCTGCACCACCATTAAGAGTAATTTCTAATTGCCTCAAATCACCGGTCCTTAAAGCCACAATCTTCTGATCTATTTGACTAAGCACTTCGTTAATTTTTCGATAAATTGCTATAACTTCAACGGCATCGCCTCGAAGACCATCTAGCCTTGGTAAATGAATCCAATCGCTGGAATTTCCAGGACATTCAAAGATATCGCCTTGGTTATTTATTAATTGAGAATCTCCCCAACGAGCAATAGGAATTTGTTCTATTAAATTAATGTCTAATCTATAAGGCCAGCGTCTTCTTACGCTTACTTTGTAAATACTTGAAATCGCTTCTAAGCGACTACGAATGAGATTTAAATCAGTTAACAATATACTGGACTCAACCAAAGGCCCTAAAGCGTCTGTTAGCTGCTTTTTGGAGGTATAACGAAGATCGCCAGTGATATTAACTTTTTGCACAATGGATTCGTTCATCTCGAGATTTTTTGAAAAAATAATAGGGGCTATTACAAGTGATATACCAAAGGTCAAAAGCAGCGCAAAAAATAGCTCTAATCTTGGAATTTTCTCAGAATTAATGGCAAGCGAAATCATCTTTTTCCTTAGATAACGCTTAGGATTTTTTTTTCTGTGATGGGAATAAAATGATTTCACGATTCACTCCCTGCTAAGGACAAATTTATGATCCGCAACACTAGATCTTGCATGCTCATGTTAGCGGCCGAAGCGGATTTAGGAACTAAACTATTAGCTGTCATTCCTGGCACAGTGTTTACTTCAAGAACAAAAAAATCACCATCATAGTCACGCATAAGGTCGACTCTTCCCCAAACTTCACAGCCAATAGATTTAAAAGCTCTAATAGATAGAGCTTTAATCGTATCGAGATCTCTATTGCTCAAGTCAGTAGGACAGTGATAGATCGTTTTTCCTGAAATATATTTTGCGTCATAATCATAAAAAGAATTTTTTGTTTCAATTTGAATCACTGGGAGTGCTTCCTGTCCCAATATAGAGACTGTATATTCAGAGCCTTCTATAAGCTGCTCAGCAATAACACCGGAACCAAGCTCAAACGCTTTTGTTGTAGCTATAGAAAGATCATCTTCTGTCTTAGCGACAGACATTCCAAGACTAGATCCTTCAGAAATAGGTTTAACAAAGACTGGTCCAAGAGTATCAATAATTCTTTTGAAATCTGTCGTTTTATCTATCTGATAAAATGCTGGGGTAGAGATACCAATCCCTTTCCATAGCTGCTTTGCTCGCAACTTATCCATACCCAAAGCAGAACCAAGCACTCCTGTTCCGCTGTAAGGTATATTCTTTAGCTCTAACAATCCCTGTACCCGTCCATCTTCACCAAAAGACCCATGCAAGGCGATAAAGACAAAATCAACGTGAGATAATTCACTTATCCAATCAGGTTTTATCGGATCTACTGAAAACACATTAGAAACTCTATCTATCAAAGCTTCGATTATCGCGACTCCACTCTTTAAAGAAATTTCTCTCTCAGCAGAGCTTCCTCCCATCAAGACAGCGATATTCATGTCAATCATTTTTTTCACAATTCACTAATATTGAGTTTTGAAAGTTCATGAGATATTGAACTGACATTGCCAGCTCCTTGAGTGACAACAATATCTCCATCTACAAGAACATCTGCCAAAATTGCAGGCAAGTGATCGATGTCATCGACGAATATAGGTTCGATATTCCTGCGCAATCGAATACTGCGAGATAAACTTCTACTATCAGCACCAACAATGGGACTTTCTCCAGCCGCATAAACTTCTAATAAAATTAAAACGTCACATTGTGAGAGTACTCGCACAAATTCCTCGTAAAGATCTCTTGTGCGAGTAAATCGATGAGGTTGGTAAATCATTACTAATCTATGGTTAGGCCATACTTGCCTTACTGAGTCTAGTGTGGCTAAAATCTCTGTGGGATGATGACCGTAATCATCTACTAGATATGCACTGCCAGAGGATAAAATCAACTTACCGCGCTGCGAAAATCTTCGATCGACACCTAGAAAGTTTTCTAGTCCAGCTTGAATAAAACTATCTTTTATACCTTCTTCTGATGCTACTGCTATTGCCGCTGCCGCATTTAAAACATTATGCTTACCTGGCATACCTAGCGTTATAGAGAGGGGATTTTTTTTATTAGGTCGAATTATATTAAATTGACTCAATAGACCATTCCTTTCAAAATTTTCAATTCTATAATCCGCTTCCTGCGCAAAACCGAAAGTAAGAGTTCGGCGACCCAACTTGGGAATCATGCTAGCTAGAATTTTATCGTCAGAATTTAAAACGGCTAACCCGTAGAAAGGCAAATTATGAAGAAATTCTAAAAATGTCTTACACAGATTTTCAAAGCTGCCATCATATGTGGAAAGATGCTCAGACTCTAAATTGGTGACCACAGAAACCATTGGCTGTAAATGCAAAAACGATGCATCACTTTCATCGGCTTCTGCAACTAAAAACCTTCCTGCGCCAAGTCTAGCATTACTTCCTGCGGCATTAAGCCTTCCACCAACCACAAATGTCGGATCTAGTTCTGCGGCATTTAAAATTGAAGCAATCAAACTCGTGGTGGTGGTTTTTCCATGCGTTCCAGCAACGGCAATCCCATGTCTATAACGCATTAGTTCTGCGAGCATTTCTGCCCTCGGAATTACCGGTATACGTAAAGTATGGGATTCAATTAATTCTGGATTATCATTTTTTATCGCACTAGAACAAACAACCACATCAGCATTTCCAACATTATCCGCATGATGCTCTGAAAAGATTTTAATACCAATTTTCTCGAGCCTTTCTGTAACAGTGCTCTCAGCAACATCTGAACCTGTGACCGAATATCCAAGATTAAATAATACTTCCGCAATGCCAGACATTCCACTTCCAGCAATACCTATCATGTGAATGGTTCTTATGCTTCGCATTTCTGGGATAACGAACTCAGCGTTATTATTCCTACTCACGATCCATATGCTCCATGCAAAGCATGCAAATATCCCGTGTAGCATGTGGCTTTGCCACCGTAGAAGCTGACTGCGCCATTGTTTTTAGAGCTTCTGTCTCATCCATCAAATCCAATAAAAGATTTTTTAGCTTTAAATCACTTAACTCATTTTGATTTAAAACTCTTGCAGCACCGCATTCTTCAAGAACAGCGGCATTTTTGCTCTGATGATCATCAATAGCATTAGGAAGAGGAACCAGTAAGGCTGGCCTACCCATAATTGCCAATTCAGATATTGTTAAAGCACCTGCCCTAGAGAGAACAAGGTCAGCCCATGCATAAGCCTCAGCCATATGATCAATATAGGGGGAAACTCGAATATTTTTATCATCAATGTCCTGATATGAATCTAAGACCGCATCGGCATGATCTATTCCACACTGATGCCACACTTCTAATTTTTTATCGAAAACCGCCAAATCAATTTTATTAATTACTGATACGATTATTTCATTTATTTTTTTTGCACCTAAACTGCCGCCTACTATCAGCACTCTTAACTTTCGACTTGGGACATAGCAAAAAGGTTTTAATTCTGAAAGTTTTAAAAAATCTTCTCTAACGGGATTACCAAGGACTTCTACATTTTCTATATTTTTAAAAGCACCCGAAAATCCTGAAATCACAACACTCGAAAAAGGCGCCAAAAATCTATTGGCTGTTCCTGCAACTGCATTTTGCTCTTGAATCAAAAGAGGTTTCCGCAACAGCCAGGCCGCCATTGCTCCAGGCACGGAAGCATAACCTCCCATACCCAACACGCAAGAAGGATTTAGTCTTCTAATGAGATAAATCGCCTGAAACAAAGATACAAGAATCATAAAACTGGAAATGATTTTTTTAATAAAAGATTTACCCCGAAGCCCTATTACAGGCAATCCGTAAAAAGGTATTCCCTCATCCGATGCTACTTTTACCTCGAGTCCATTATTAGTTCCTAGCCACGCAATTCTCAAACCACGATGTCGCATTTCCAAAGCTAAAGCCAAAGCCGGATAAACATGCCCACCGGTTCCTCCGGCAACCAAGAGCATCAGAGGCGAATCAGCGTTAGTCAATTGATTCCCTCCTAAGTTTAATATCTTGCTCAATTCGAAGAACAATAGACAACATTAATACAGTTACTAAAAGACTAGTGCCGCCCCAGCTGATTAATGGCAACGTCATACCCTTAGTGGGTAACAAACCCATCGTGACGCCAATGTTTATAACTGCCTGGCCAAAAATTAAAATTGCAAAACCATTACAGAAATGAGCTCCAAAGAAATTACCCACTTTGCCAGATTGCCACCCAATCCAAATTATTCGAGCTACAAGCCCTGCGTAAATCAACATGACCAACAAAGCACCAATTGCTCCTAACTCTTCTGCCCAAATGGCAAAAACAAAATCAGTATGTGCTTCTGGCAAATAAAATAACTTTTGAACACTGTTACCCAACCCAACTCCAAACCAGTCACCACGCCCAAAAGCTATAAGTGATTGAACAAGTTGATATCCATTCGCATATGGGTCAGACCAAGGATCAACGTAAGCCACTAAACGCTGAACTCGATAAGGGACACTTACTGCCAACATGGCCAAAGCTGCTGCTGCAATAGCTGCCAAGCTAAAAAAATGTATTAGCCTCACTCCCGCAAGAAAAAGCATCGTACCAACAGTGCCAGTTACAATTACAGCAGCACCAAAATCTGGCTCCATCAGTAACAATACAGCCATCGCTAGAGTCACCAAGACTGGCTTTAAGAAGCTAAACCAATCACGAGATATCGATTCATTGTGCCTCACTAAATATCCAGACAAAAAAGTTATGGTCGCAAATTTCGCAAATTCAGAAGGTTGGAAGGAAACCACACCAAGAGGTAACCACCTTTGACTTCCATTAATCTCTCTACCGACCCCAGGAATCAAAACAAACATGAGTAGAGCAATCGCTAATAACAGCCAAAATGCACCTGTCTCAAGCCAAAATTGAACAGGGATAAGATATACAAAAAAACCAATACTCAGGGAAAGTATTATGTAGAAAAGGTGTCTTAGCGTGTAATGCCAAGGACTCCCAAAATACTTGGCAGCATATTCTATGGAAGAAGAACTTACCGCTATCGCGCCAATTAAAATAAGCGAAAGACCTAAGATAGAAACGCCCTTATCTGGCAATCGTAAGTCAAACTTATGCCCAAACATAGCTATCAATGCTCTTTACCTGCTATGTCTAAAACTGCTCTAGTATAAGTATCTCCTCGATCAATATAATTCCGGAACATGTCAAGACTAGAGCATGCTGGAGAAAGCAATACCAGGTCACCTGACGAAGAAGTGTTTTTTGATAATTGAACGGCCTCTTCAATTGAAGTCACTCGACTTACTTTAACTTCGTTTGAAACAATTTCGGAAATTTCAATCGCTGATTCGCCTATCAAAATGACTTGCTTACAATGTTTCTTTATCGGTGCAAGCAAAGATTCAAAGTTAGCTCCTTTGGCAACGCCGCCAGCAATAAGAATGACATTTTTCTTATCTCCTAAGCCTTCAAGCGCTGCCCGAGTTGCTCCAACATTGGTCGCTTTGGAGTCATTGATCCAATCAACACCAGCCTTACTTAAAATCAATTCACATCGATGTGCCAAGCCTGAGAAATTCTTGAGAACACGGCACATTGATTCAATAGAAAATCCGGAAGAAATTCCTATTGCTAGTGCAGCCAAGGAATTCGCTAAATTATGCTTACCACTGAGACGAAGTTCATCAACCCGCATGATATTTCTATCACCAAAACAGATATGCACATTTGGAAATTCTCCAGACAAGCCAATAGCACCGCTGACAGGCTTTGCAAAACCCCATTTAAAAATAACGCAATCGCTTAAATTATTTGAATAAGTTGTTTCATCGTCAAAATTTATGACGGCTGTTTTACACCTACTGAAAATACGTTCTTTTGCCAATCTATAGCTCGCCATAGTCTGATGTCTGTCTAAATGATCCGGACTCAAATTTAAAATCGCCGCGACTGAAAGATTTAATGGACCACTATTTTCGAGCTGAAAACTAGACAATTCTAGAATAAAAATTTCTGCCTTAGTTCCTAATAAATCTAAAGCAGGAGGCCCTAAATTTCCTCCAACAGCAACATCAAATCCGGATGCCTGAGCCATTTTTCCTAAGAGCTCAGTTACGGTACTCTTTCCATTAGAACCAGTAATACCTACTACTGGAACATCGACTTCTGAGACAAATAAATCCAGATCACTTTTAACAGTTGCTCCTGCACTAATGGCATTTCGGAGAAAAGAATCTGCTTGCGA